>JAYVRE010000118.1:0-2343 GCA_043776535.1 Methylotenera sp.
GAGTATTTAGGCCGCTTTTCGGCCTGGAATTGCATTTAATAACTGTTGCGTATAAAGCTGTTGCGGCGCGTTATAAATATCCGTCACTGCGCCCTGCTCCACAATTTTACCTTGGTTCATTACTACCATTTCATCGGCAATATGCCGCACCACACGCAAATCATGACTAATAAAAATGTAGCTCAAATTCATTTCGGCTTGCAACGCTTTAAGCAGCAGTAAAATCTGCGCTTGCACTGAAACATCTAGGGCAGAAACTGGTTCATCGCACACCACCACTTTCGGCTCTAGCACTAGCGCGCGCGCAATCCCTATGCGCTGGCGTTGTCCGCCCGAAAACTGGTGCGGATATTTCCGCGCATCAGCTACTTCTAAACCGACCCGCTCCAACATTTGGTGCACTTTGTTTTTTTGTTCGCTCACACTGCCTAAACCGTGTATCAACAAGCCTTCGCCAACGATCTCGCCTACTTTCATGCGTGGATTTAACGATGCAAATGGATCTTGAAATACCATTTGCAAGTGCTTGCGCATTGCTCTTAACGATTGCGCATCCAACTTGGCTAAATTTTGGCCTTGAAACAGCACTTCGCCGCTATCAAAGGGATGCAATTGTAACAGACAACGCGCCAGCGTGGATTTTCCGCTTCCAGATTCACCGACAACTGCCAGCGTAGAACCCGCTTTTAGCGCGATGCTCACATCGTCTAAAGCCTTAATCTGCGTGCTGCCGAAGCCAAAACGGCCGCTGCGCTGGCTGTAAGTTTTGACTAAATGATTAGCTTGTAGAATGATGTCACTCATGCAGCTGCCTTTGCATCTGCTAACCAAGCATAATCAATCGGTTTAAGTTGTTTTTTGCCTTCTGCATCTGGCACGCAAGCCAATAGGGCTTTGGTGTACGGGTGTTTTGGCTTGCTTAAAATTTGCTGTTTTGTACCCGCTTCAACAATCTCACCCCTAAACATCACAATCACATCATCGGCAATATCTGCCACCACACCAAAATCATGCGTAATAAACAGCATCGCCATATTCATACGCGTTTTTAGCTCATCGAGTAATTTTAAAATTTGCGCTTGCACTGTTACATCTAGCGCGGTGGTTGGCTCATCAGCAATCAATAGCACCGGCTCGCAAGCAATACTCATGGCGATCATCACGCGCTGGCGCTGGCCGCCAGAAAGCTCATCGGGGTAACTATTAGCACGCTCAATGGGAATTCCGACTTGAAGCAACAGGCTCTCTATGCGTAATTTTAGTCCTGCGCCTTTTAATCCCAAATGCGCGGTAAGCGTTTCGCCGATTTGGTAACCCACAGTTAAAACGGGGTTAAGTGAAGTCATTGGCTCTTGAAAAATCATACCAATTTTAGCACCACGAATGCGCTGCAAGGCTTTATTATCGAGCTTTGTGAGCTCTTGCCCTTGAAATAAAATGCTACCGCTGGCTTGCAATTGCGAAGACAACAAACCCATTATACTAAGTGCGGTTAAGCTTTTTCCGCTGCCCGATTCGCCTACGATGCAAGTGGTTTTGCCTGCCGACAAATTCAACGATACATTATTAACCAATAAGCGATTTGGCGCATTTTTTGGCGTGATACTTAAGTGATTAATGCTTAAAATTTCGCTCATTATTTACTCAGCAATTGTGCGACATCGGCAAGTTTACATCTAATTTGTTCAGCTTTTTCTAGCAGCGCTTTCAGCGATATATCACCCGCCGCCGCCTCGTCATCGCCCAAAATCGCCGCAAAGCGTGCGCCACTTCTATCTGCGCGTTTCATCTGAGATTTAAAACTGCCGCCGCCTGCATTTAATATCACGCTCAAACCTGCGCTACGCAAGGCTTCTGCGGCAGTAAAGGCTTGTTTTTCTGCAAGCTCGCCCACATTTACCAAATAAATATCGGGCGCATTAGTTGCCGTTACACCATATTCTTGCATCAACAAAAATACACGCTCTAAACCAATACCAAAGCCGCAAGCAGGTGTGGCACTGCCGCCCAAACGTTCGACCAAGTTATCATAACGCCCGCCAGCCGCAATCGTGCCCTGCGCGCCCAGCCTAGTCGTCACCCACTCAAATACGGTGCGATTGTAATAATCTAAGCCGCGCACCAAACGATGATTAATCGTATAAGCGATGCCAGCAGACTCAAGCAATTGACACAGCTTTTCAAAATGCGTTCGACTAGACTCACCCAAACAATCCATCAGCTTAGGCGCTGCCTCGCACATGGCCTGCATATGCGGATTTTTTGTATCCAAAATGCGTAGTGGATTGGTGTGCAAACGACGTTTCGCGTCTTCATCCAGCACATCGGCGTGCTGTTCAAAAT
>JAYVRE010000119.1:0-2341 GCA_043776535.1 Methylotenera sp.
AAGCTGTAGCGCGGTAAAACCGCTATAGTAGATGTTTATTAAATCAAGGAATCAGCAATGGCCAAGCCTGAATTAAAAAACACTAAATTCGACGCGCATGTAGACGCGATTGAAAAACACAAAGCCTTACTAGAAAAACTGCATCTTGATTCAAATACGCATTTGGATGAAGTTAATAACTCTCTAGAACGACTCACCCTCACGCTTGAGGAATACCTTAAGGTGCTTGGTATTCCATAACTCAAATTAAACTAAGTGGGCGTATTCCTACGTCAAATTCAGAATCGTCTTATAGTTTTCCCTTTTAAAAAGTTGTTTATTGTGCCTTCGCAATATCAATATTGGAGAAGACACAATTGAATAAATTAATTTCTACCCTTTTCGAAACGGTATTAACAATCAGGGCATTTTCTGCAATCGCTGCTACTACGCCAGATGACGCAAGTAGCATAGGCACCGCAGAGAGCCCACAACATAAACAACAGGAAATGAGTACGGTTATTGCGAAGGCTGCGGCGTAGAAATTGGCCTAAAACGCCTAGAAACCCGCCCAACCGCAACGCTTTGTATTGATTGCAAAACGCTTGATGAAATGCGAGAGAGACAAGTCGCTAAATAGTTAGCCACTTAATTTCTAAAAAAAGCCCGATTTCTCGGGTTTTTTTGCTTTTAATTCATTATAAAATACTCAAAATAACTGCTCTGCGTGGCAACATCCATGATGGTCGCAAGGCATATGTTTTGACTACTTTAGCCAATCAAGTCATGCATTTTGCAACCAGTGCATTTACCTGCTCCTCGGGCAAAACTCCTAAAAGTTTTACGCCGCCCGCCAAATTAAGTTTTTTCATTGCTTCACGCAATAAGATACGCTCAAATAGTTTTTTATCTGAATGATAAGATTCATTTAGCCTTCTTAAAACTGCTGAAAAAATATTCAAACACTGTGATGTTGTAGGTCTCTCAACGATGCTCGCTCTTACATCAGATTGATATAATAATGTTGTCAGCGCATCTTTTAAGTCCAAGCCCTGAGTGCGGTTACAGAGAGCCGCCAGCCACCACAATCTTGAAGCAGTATTATTTCTTTCTACTCCACGATTTGCTATGCAGAAAAAATGATCTTTTATAAATTTAATTGCGGCTTGATTATCTGCAGGAATCACCCACCGAGCACGAGCATATGATAACAATACCGTATGGGTTAGATAAACCCACAGCCTTGCATCGCGCGCGTGAAAATGCGTGAGATTTTGCATTGCCTCATAAATCAGCATACAGTTTTGCACTTCAGCTTCATTTTTATTGGATGGCAATAACGCCTTTAATTTCACTTCATCCACTTCAAGCGCCACTTCAAAATAATTGTCAGTATTATTTGCTACCAAATCAAAGTTGCCAGTACGGTAAAGTTCTAAGTTTTCAGCAATGTTTAACTCAAGTTCTTTAAGGTATTTTTCTTTAAAAAAACGTGCTTTCATTATTCAGAATCCTTTTCCTTAAAAACATATTCGTTCATGCGTTTTAGCGGATATTGCAACAACGTTTGCGCCACCACATAAGCATCATCACTTTCTAAATTACAATTTTTGTTGTGCGCATTTTTCTCAAAAGCTTTCGCCCATTTCTTATCTTCATACGCTTTATCAGGATGCTGTATTTTTAGCACAGCCTGCATCACGGCAGAAAAATAAATTGAATTCATGAGTATCACTTTATTTTTAAAATTACTCGCGCGTGCATTATCAATCGTTTCTTTTGTTTTTTTACTCAATACAATTTGAATGTGGTCACTATCAAAATCAATACTCCATTCACCATCTGGCTGATTATCTCGATGTACAAAATCAAATAAAGAAGTAATAGGTTTAAACGATTCTTGGTCAAAATAAACTAAATATGGCTCATCTTGCGCCAGCACATCGCCCTCTTTAAAGGTAAATGCTTCAGCGCCAAACTCAGCGTTTATATCGGGCGAGGTATAGTTTTGTATTTGGGTTTTTACAATGACATAAGGGTTTACAACCACCGCGCCTTTTAAATCCCCCATGGCAAAACTCGCCTGCGTTTTGCGCTCATTGGTGCGAATCATGTGCTGAAAATAAGTATCTCTGCATGACACCATCGCCACAAATTCTGCATTGCCCAACTCTACTTGCTCTAAAATCTCAGGGGATGAAATATCAAAGCTCACATCCACTAATATGGTCTGTTTTTCAGTCGAAAAGTTAACCGTTGTTTGAAAATCACAATCAAGATAGTCGTCACTATTAGGGCGCAAAACAGGGTAAGGAAACGCCTTGTATTCATCATACTTCATAAGCCACCACCTTTAATGCGC
>JAYVRE010000120.1:0-2337 GCA_043776535.1 Methylotenera sp.
TCATCTAACTCGCAACAAGCAAACTCGCTTGATTTGCGCGTATGGAATAAAGAAGACAAAGCCAAATTTGATAACGCCATTGCCAGTAAATTTGCTGATAACAGCTTTGATATTGTGATGACCAACCCACCGTTTGCGGGCGATGTTTCTAGCGGTAGCGGTTATTTGGGTTATTACGCAGTGGCGCGAGATAAAAAGCAAAAAACCAAGACATCAGAAAAACGCGATGTGTTGTTTTTAGAGCGTAATTTACGCTTTTTAAAACCTGGCGGGCGCATGGCTATTGTGTTGCCACAAGGCCGCTTTAATAACTCCAGCGATAAAGAGTTACGCGAATACATTGCTAAAGAATGCCGCATTTTGGGCGTGCTAGGCCTGCATGGAAATAGCTTTAAACCCTACACAGGCACTAAAACTAGCGTGCTGTTAGTGCAAAAATGGGATGATAGAAAATGCCCACGCTTAGATGATTACCCAATATTTTTTGCCACCAACACCAAGCCCGTAAAAGATAACTCGGGTAACTATATTGGTAAAAACACGCAAGATACCCTAGCAAAATCTGATTTACCGCAGATAGCAGAAGCCTTTGCAGAGTTTGCCAAAAAAGAACGACTTAGTTTTTTTCACCAAGATTCTTTTACTTAGGCCCTTCTAACGGCTTTAACGCTGAGAAATACAAGGCGTTGTTAGAAGGGCAGGAAATAAGTGAGATTAGGCTAAGTGAGCTTGAAAGAACTAAACGAATTGATTCTGATTTCTACAGTAAGAAAAATATTGAGGATTTAAAAAAATTAGTTTCAATCAAAGCACAATCAATTACCAATTTTGTTTCTGTTTCAGATGGTAATCACATGTCTATCAGTGAAGACTATTGTGATGAAGGTATACCATATTACAGAGGCACTGATATTTACAACTTCTTTATTGAGCAAGCGAGTAATAACCTAAAAATAGAAAAACGAATTTTTGATACTCCAAATATGCGGCGCTCTCACCTGAAAAAGGGTGATATTTTGATGTCTATTGTTGGTGCAATTATTGGCAATCTGTCATTAGTCAAAACAAATGCGGATGCAACTTGTAGTTGTAAGTTAGCCATAATGCGACCTAAAAAAATTCAATCAGAATTTTTTGCTGTGTTTCTTCAATCAGCTTATGGTCAAAATCAAATACAGAAATTTAAAAGAGGCTCGGCGCAAACTGGCTTAATACTTGAAGACTTTGAACAAATTCTTATTCCTGATTTTTCAGATAATTTAATAACATCAGTTACTGATATTGTGAATTCAGCTTTCGGTATTCTTGAGCAGTCAAAAGCTAGCTATGCACAAGCCGAACAAGTCCTGCTTGAAGCGGTGGGTTTGGCAAATTTTAAGCCTTCCACGCAAAACACCAACATCAAAACCTTTGCGCAAAGTTTTGGTGCTAGCGGCCGCCTAGATGCTGAATATTACCAGCCGAAATATGATTATCTTGAAAATGTGTTTAACCAGTTTGAAAGAATAAAACTTCAAGATTTGGTGAACTATCCAATCTCAAGTGGCATCACGCCAAAAGCAGGTGGTGACGATTACACCGATGCGGAAAATGGCGTTCCATTTGTGCGAGCCGTTGATTTGCAAAATGGCTTGGTAAGCATAGATAACTTTAATTACATAAAGCCCGCAATTCACACTGGCGTACTAAATAGAACTCAGTTAAAACAAAATGATTTTCTATTCTCAATTGCAGGTACAGTCGGGCGTTGTGCCATTTTTGAACATACATTTGAGGCCAACATCAATCAGGCTGTAGCAATTTTGCGATTTAATGACACAAGGGTGAATCCATATTATTTGATGATGTTTTTTAACTCATCTATAGGCAAAGAGTTTGTTGAAAAATATTCTCGTCAAGGGTTGCAGACAAACTTAAATTTAGCCGAAGTCGGTGACTTATTTATCCCAATTATTACCTACGCTACTCAAACCAACATAAGCCAACTGGTACAACAAAGCTTTAGCCTAAAAGCCCAAAGCGAACACCTGCTTAATGTGGCCAAACGTGCAGTAGAAATGGCGATTGAGCAAGACGAAGCAGCGGCGAGGGCGTTTATAACAAAAAGCCTATGAGTAACCAATTTCAACTGTTAAAAGAACAGCGTTTTAGGCCGTTTTTCTTTACGCAATTTTTAGGCGCATTTAACGATAATGTGTTTAAAACCGCGCTTATCACCTTGGTGGCATTTCATGCGGCTAGCTTAAGCAGCATAGATGGCGCAACGCTGGCTACACTGCTACCAGGTGTGTTTATTTTGCCGTTCTTTTTGTTCTCTGCCACCGCAGGGCAAATTGC
>JAYVRE010000121.1:0-2309 GCA_043776535.1 Methylotenera sp.
GCTGGCGCGCGATGCGGGTGTGCTTGTCAACGAAAAAGGCTACAAACTAAGTGCAGCGGGCGTCATCAATATGTTCCCGCACACCGCGCATGTGGAGTCGATCGTTTGTTTTGTTAAAACAAGTTGAACTTTACTTACTAGATTCAGCATTGGCTAAATTCCGCATTGGCTAGATTCGGCTTATCTTTTTTCTTGCCGAGTGTCAAAGAAATTAGTTTGAGTTCTTCGGTTATCCATGCTGAATGCAGTTCTTCCTCCTGCCGCAAGCAAAAGTAAGCCGCCTGCCATGGCGATGTTTTTTAAAAATAAAATTATCTGCATTTGGTCGGCAAAATTACGGTGGAAAATCACTGCGGCGGCGACAGAGAATATCGCTAAAGCAATCGCTGCGTAACGCGTTTTAAAGCCCACTGCAACGGCCAAGCCGCCCAGCACTTCAAGTGCAACCGTTGGCCATAACAAAATACCGGGTACGCCCATAGATTGCATGTAGCCCATGGTGCCTGCGGGATCCATGATTTTACCCACGCCTGCCAAAATAAAAATAAGTGCTAGCATAACGCGGCCTAGCGGTTGAATGATTGCGGTCATGATGATTCTCCCAGGTGGTTTGAAAAGCGATTACGCGACATGAAATTACAGTAATGATTAAATCACAATTAAACTTAATTGCGGTAAAAGTTGCCTATTTTTTCAAACGCCAGTTCAATTTCTAAAGCTTAAATCGGGTAAACTTGTGGCATGAAATGGCTTACACTATTGCTGATAAGCTTATGCTTATTGGCTTGCAAACCTAACGAAACGCGCACTGATATTCGCTTTGCCATCGCGCAAGCACCGCTCAATTTAGACCCACGTTATGCGACTGATGCCGCATCCGAGCGCGTCAATCGCCTCATTTATCAGCCTTTGGTGGATTTTGATACTGCCTCAATACCCGCATGGATACTGGCTCGTGGCGATGCAATTAACGCGCTAGAATATAAATTTAGTTTGCAAAAAAACGCCACTTTTCACAACGGCAGCGCACTTAACGCGCACGATGTTAAAGCCACTTACGATAGTTTTAAAAGTTTAAAAGACTCGCCACATGCGGCTGAGTTTGCCAACATAGATGCGATTGAAGTGATTGACAATAAAACACTTATTTTTAAATTAAAACAAGTAGATACGCATTTTATCAGCAAGCTCATTATTGGCATTTTGCCCAAAAGTTTAATCGAAAAAAACCACGATTTTTCGCGCAACCCGATAGGTAGTGGTGCGCTAAAGTTTGTGGATTGGCAACACGATTTAAAATTAAAGCGCCTTGTAGATAGTCAATTAATTACGCTGCAAGAAGTAAAAGATCCCACTGTACGCGTGTTGAAATTGCAAAAAGGCGAGATAGATTTGATTCAGGGCGATTTGCCGCCAGAACTAGTGAAACATTTGCAAACCATGCCTAATCTCCATGTGGATACTGGCTTGGGGGCTAACTACTCTTACCTTGGCTTGAATATGCAAGACCCTGTTTTAAAACAATTAAAAGTTCGCCAAGCCATTGCCTACGCTATTAATCGCCAAGCGATTATCGATAAAGTGATGGTGCACAACACTAGAGTTGCTGGCGCAATTTTGCCGCCAGAACACTATACCAATATGAACAATCAATTGACGCCTTACGATTACAACCCTGCGTTATCCAAAAAGTTGCTGATTGAAGCTGGTATAAAATTGCCGCTAAAACTAGTGTATAAAACCAGTACCGATGCTTTTAGGGTGCGGCTGGCCACCATTATGCAAGCGCAAATGGCCGAGGCAGGCATTCTACTAGAGATTAAAAGCTTAGATTGGGGTACGTTTTTTGCCGATGTAAAAGCGGGTAATTTTCAATTATATGGTCTGACATGGGTGGGCATAAAAACGCCAGAAATTTATGTCAAAGCCTTTGGCAGCCAAAACTTTCCGCCCAATGGCTTTAACCGTGGCCGTTACGCAGATGCTGTGCTTGATAAATGGTTAGCAGATGAAAACTGGAAAATGGCCACAACGCATATTCATAACGATTTGCCTTATATTCCGCTGTGGTATGAAGGTCAGTTTGTGGCTATGCAAAAAAATATTAACAATTACGCGCCCAAACCTGATGGCAATTGGGATGATTTGGCGATGGTAACTCGCAAATAAATAGTGCGAACTAAACTTGTGCTACACTATCAGATATATATACGTTTTTGTATGTATTATTGATTTTAAGGAGCGCACCATGCAGGCCACCGCAAAAATTTTTAAAACTGGCAACAGTCAAGCAGTGAGGCTACCCAAGG
>JAYVRE010000122.1:0-2309 GCA_043776535.1 Methylotenera sp.
GATTTATTGAACATGATGCCTTTGGAATACACAGAAAGTAAAACAGTGTTTACTTTAGATGATGGTACCGCGCAATGTAAGGTGGATCCACAAGGGGCGGAAGTGATTTATTTCGAGGCACGCACCTGGCGCAAAAATGACCATCGTTATGTGGAAGAGTACTTACCTGTAGGCAAGCCGCTTTACGTGATTGGCAACCTCGATACGCGCAAAGAACTATTAGATGAAGCAGCGCTTCACCGTGCAATAGGTACTAAATTAGCCGATTGGAAAACTAGGCCGCAACAATTATTAAACCGTTATGATCAAAACTTAAACGGCCAAATTGATATGGATGAGTGGGAGCTGGCGCGGCGTGATGCCATTAATGAAGTAAAAGCAGAGCATGTCATGCAGACCAACCTTAACGATAAAAACGGCAGTGATTTTACGCTGGCAAAACCTGCTGGCAAGTTGTTTTTAATCTCGGCAAAATCGCCCAAACAATTACGCGCAAGTTATAAAATATTGGTAGCAGCGCATTTGGGTGTGTTGGTTCTCTTATTGGCGTTTTACATCAAGCTAGCATAAAAGCTTTGCCTAAGCCTATGTTAAAATATGGTTTATGACCATATCTGACACTAGCATGCAAACCACACCCGATCAAGAACTCGCCCAAGGATTAAATAAATCCTTCGACCCAAAAGCTATTGAAAGTAAATGGTATCAATTTTGGGAGTCGCGCGGCTATTACGCCGCTGGCCTAGACCCAGCAATTAAAGATAATTTCTGTATATTGCTACCACCTCCTAATGTCACTGGTACGCTACACATGGGACATGGCTTTAATCAAACGTTGATGGATGCTTTGACACGCTATCACCGCATGCGTGGCGATAATACGCTATGGCAACCAGGTACAGACCATGCAGGTATTGCCACACAGATAGTGGTTGAGCGTCAGTTGGATGCACAAGGCGTATCGCGTCATGACCTCGGTCGCGAGAAGTTTTTAGAAAAAGTGTGGGAATGGAAAGAATATTCAGGCGGCACGATTACTAAGCAAATGCGTCGCCTAGGAACATCACCAGATTGGTCACGCGAGCGCTTCACGATGGATGAAGGTTTAAACAAAACTGTGACTGAAACCTTTGTGCGTTTGTATAACGAAGGCCTGATTTATCGCGGTAAACGTTTGGTGAATTGGGATGTAAAGCTCGGCACAGCTGTTTCAGATTTAGAAGTCGTGCAGGAAGAAGAAGATGGCTTTATGTGGCACATCAACTATCCACTCGCGGATGGTTCAGGCAGCCTAACTGTCGCCACAACACGTCCTGAAACCATGTTGGGTGACGTGGCGGTAATGGTGCATCCTGAGGATGAACGTTATGCGCACCTGATTGGTAAAAATGTATCCCTGCCTTTGTGCAATCGTGAAATCCCAGTAATTGTGGATGAATATGTAGACAAAGAGTTTGGTACGGGCGTGGTTAAAGTGACGCCTGCGCATGATTTTAATGACTATACGGTGGGACAGCGACACAACTTGATTCCATTTAATGTCTTAACATTGAACGGAAAAATTATCTCTGGTGGTGGAGACGATCCTTCTGTAGTTCAAGCTTTCCAATATCTTGCAGAGAAGAAACCAGGAGTAAAAGGTTTTGTTGGAATTGGTAATCCACTAGACTATACCCACATACCGCTGGCATATAGAGGGTTGGATCGTTTTGAAGCTCGTAAAAAAATCGTAGCCGCCCTTGAAGCTGGTGGCTTCTTAGTCAAAACCGAAAAACACAAACTCAAAGTGCCGCGCGGTGATCGTACAGGCGTGATTATTGAGCCGATGCTCACGGATCAATGGTTTGTAGCGATGAGCAAACCTGCCGCCGATGGTAAGAGCATCACTCAAAAAGCGCTTGATGTAGTTGAGAGTGGCGAGATCAAGTTCTATCCTGAGAACTGGGTTAACACTTATAACCAATGGCTGAATAACATCCAAGATTGGTGTATTTCTCGCCAATTGTGGTGGGGGCATCAAATCCCTGCTTGGTATGGCGACGATGGCAAAGTGTATGTAGCGCACGACGAAGCTGAGGCGAAAGTACTTGCTGCCAAAGAAGGCTACACAGGTAATTTGAAGCGCGATGATGATGTACTGGATACTTGGTATTCTTCTGCGCTGTGGCCATTCTCTACTCTGGATTGGACAGGCGATGAAGCCAAAGACCCCGCCAATATTGCCTTGCAGCAATACTTGCCTTCCAGTGTTTTAGTCACGGGTTTCGATATCATCTTCTTCTGGGTGGCGCGTATGGTGATGATGACCA
>JAYVRE010000123.1:0-2303 GCA_043776535.1 Methylotenera sp.
TATTCAGTGGCGATATTTCACTTAATGACACACGCGTTTTTTAAAGCGCTATTATTCTTGGCAGCAGGTTCGGTGATTATGGGTATGCACCACGATCAAGATATTCGCAATATGGGCAACCTTAAAAAGTACATGCCAGTGACTTGGATAACCTCGTTGATTGGCTCGCTGGCGCTAATAGGCACGCCGTTCTTCGCGGGATTTTATTCCAAAGATAGCATTATAGAGGTAGTTAAATTTTCACACATTACGGGTAGTAGCTTCGCTTATTTCGCGGTGCTGGCAGGCGTATTCGTCACCGCCTTTTACTCGTTCAGAATGTACTTTTTGGTGTTTCACGGCAAAGAAAAATGGCGTACAACTTCTCATGCGCATGACGCACATCATGACGAAGTGCATCACGGCTTAAGTCCAGCAGATAATCCGCACGAGCCAGGCTGGGTGATTAAATTACCGCTTATTTTATTGGCAATTCCATCAGTATTTATTGGCTACTTAGCCATTGAGCCGATGTTATTTGGGCATTTTTTCAGTGATGTCATTACAGTAGATAGCGCACGCCACCCAGCCATAATGGAGTTAGCACATCATTATGCTGAAAAACTACATTCACCCGCTGGCATGGCTTTACATGGATTTATGACGCTACCCTTTGTTTTAGCGGCTTCTGGCGTGGGTTTGGCTTGGGTTTTCTACATCAAACGACCTGATATTCCAGCAAAAATACAGCAAAAATTCAGCTTTATTTACCAAATTTTAGAAAATAAATACGGTTTCGATAGCTTCAACGAGCGCGTGTTTGCTGGCGGTGCGCGACGTATTGGTGAAAAATTGTGGCAAATTGGCGATGTGCAATTGATTGATGGCGCAATTGTGAATGGCACGGCTAGGTTAATTGGGCGCATATCTAGCAAAGTGCGGCATTTACAATCTGGCTTAATTTATCATTACGCGTTCGCCATGATTATTGGCGTATTTTTGTTTTTAACTTTCTTTATAAAAATAAATTAAATGCTACACACACCTATTTTAAGCAATTATCTATTGAGTACGTCGATCTGGCTGCCAATATTGGCAGGCATAGTCGTATTGTTACTTGGCAGTGATAAAAAGGCTGACTTTACACGCTGGCTAGCGCTGGCGGGCAGTTTGGCGGCATTTTTTGCCACGCTACCACTTGTTACAAAATACAATTTTGCTGCGGGTGCTTTCCAGTTTGAAGAAATGGCACAGTGGATTCCCGCGTTTAATATCAATTACCACTTGGGTGTGGACGGAATTTCTGTTCCGCTGATATTGCTCACCAGCTTTACCACGGTGATTGTGGTGATAGCGGCCTGGCAAGTGATTACAAAAAATATCGCGCAATATATGGCCGCATTTTTGATTATGAGCGGCCTAATGATTGGCGTATTTAGTGCCTTAGACGGCATTTTATACTATGTATTTTGGGAGGCGATGCTCATCCCCATGTTCTTGGTGATTGGCATTTGGGGCGGCGAAAATCGCGTTTATGCGACCATTAAATTTTTCTTATATACGCTACTTGGCTCACTTCTTATGCTGGTCGCGTTCATTTATCTATATCACAAAACCAATAGTTTTGAAGTGACCGATTTTTACCAATTGCCGCTCACTTTAAATGAGCAAATACTCATTTTCATGGCGTTTTTCATGGCGTTTGCAGTGAAAATCCCCATGTGGCCTGTGCATACTTGGCTGCCAGATGCCCACGTAGAAGCACCTACTGGCGGCTCTGTGGTGCTAGCGGCGATTATGTTGAAGCTCGGCGGATATAGCTTTTTGCGCTTCGCCATGCCCATTGCGCCCGATGCCGCGCATTACTTATCTGGTTTTATGATTACGCTTTCGCTCATTGCTATCGTTTATATCGCGCTGGTGGCATTAGTGCAAAAAGACATGAAAAAGCTCATCGCTTATTCGTCCATTTCACATATGGGTTTTGTAACGCTGGGCTTTTTTATATTCAGCCAATTGGGGTTAGAAGGCGCGATTGTGCAAATGATTTCACACGGCTTTATTTCCGCCGCCATGTTTTTGTGCGTGGGCGTGTTGTACGAGCGCATGCATAGCAGAAACATTGCCGATTACGGCGGCGTGGTCAACACCATGCCAATATTTACCGCTTTCGCGGTGCTGTTTGCTATGGCCAATAGCGGCTTGCCAGGCACATCGGGCTTTGTGGGCGAGTTTATGGTGATTTTGGCCGCAGTTAAATTTAATTTTTGGGTGGCATTTTTGGCCGCAACCACGCTGATATTTGGCGCGGCTTATACGCTATG
>JAYVRE010000124.1:0-2303 GCA_043776535.1 Methylotenera sp.
GGTGTTGACCCTGAAGCTGAGTGCGGCGGCGCTTTAAACCGCAGTAATTCTAAACGTGAAAGTTTTGGTTTGACAGGCCAATTTACTTTTAACCAAGATTTATTAGGTAAGAAAAACCAGCTAATCACTGGCGCAGGTTACGACCAGGGACGCACTCAATTTAGCCAATCAAGTGAGCTAGGTAATCTAAATGCTAGTCGTGGTATTAATGGTGTGGGCGAGTTTAATGACGAAGCAGACGTAAAATTAAAAGCTAAAAGTGAAACTTGGAGTTTGTTTGTAACCGACACCATGTCACTATCTGACATGTATCATTTAACCTTGTCTGGCCGCTATAACTACACCAAAGTGGATAACAAAGATGGCTTGATTGCCAAAGGCGATCCAGAGTCGTTAACTGAGAAAATGACATTTAATCGCTTTAACCCAGCCATTGGGTTGAGTATTACGCCAAATAAAGATATCTCTTTTTATGGTAGCTATAACGAAGGTAGTCGTGCACCAACCGCCATCGAATTGGGTTGTGCCTTTCAAGATTTAAATGGCGATGGCGAAGGTGATACACCATGCCGTTTACCAAATGCGATGGCGGGCGACCCACCATTAAAACAAGTAGTGTCTAAAACCTTTGAAGCTGGCGTACGGGGTAAATTGGCTGGTGATATTGGCTATAGCGCTAGTATTTATCGCTCGCAAAATACCGATGATATTCAATTTATTGCTTCCAACCCTAATGGACAAGGCAACTTTCAAAACGTCGGTAAAACGCGTCGCCAAGGCTTAGATTTAGGCTTTGATGGTAAGGTTTGGTCAGATTTTTCATGGAATCTAGGCTATAGCTACATACGTGCCACTTATCAATCGCCATTTAGTATCGCCAATGAAGTCAACACCAGCGCGGTCGATACAAATGCTGATGGTGATGCTGATACAATTGATGTTGGCCGCGGTGATTACCTGGCTGGCATTCCTAAACATCAACTTAAATTACGTGGCGAATGGCAGGCTTTACCAAATTGGACAATCGGTACTAATATCGTTGGCTTTACTAGCCAATATTCATTTGGTAACGAAAATAACGACCACCAAGGCGAAGGTGCGAAAGTGCGCGGCTATGTAGTGATGAATTTAGATACACGCTACAAGTTCGCCAATAGCGGTTGGCAAGTATTTGCACGAGTGAATAATATCTTTGATAAAGAATATTACAGCGCGGGCATGTTGGGTGAGTCATTCTTTACACCAAATGGCGCTTTTGATGGTGGCAATGACCACTTTCAGCCACTGTATTCACCAGGTGCGCCACGCGCGGGCTGGATTGGATTGCGTTATGCGTTTGGCGGTAAAAAATCCTCCTCAGCCGTTGATGTAGATTAAGTCAATTTTGTTGCTATCAAGCACGAGGCAAACGCCTCGTGTTATTATTTCAGCTCAAATAAAATGTAATTTTTAGCTGGAGTTTAGCATGTCAATTGGTTCACCACTTACACCTTCCGCTACCAAAGTCATGCTGCTGGGCAGCGGCGAGCTGGGCAAAGAAGTCATCATCGCGCTGCAACGTTTTGGGGTAGAAGTCATCGCGGTCGATCGCTATGAAAACGCGCCTGGACATCAGGTGGCGCATCGGGCTTATACCATCGACATGACCGACGCAGTAGCTTTAAAAGCCTTAATCCACCAAGAAAAACCGCATTTAATTGTGCCAGAAATTGAGGCGCTCAACACCGATGCGTTGGCGGAAATTGAAGCGGAAGGTTTTACGGTAATCCCCACTGTTAAGGCCGTGCAACTCACCATGAACCGCGAAGGCATTCGGCGCTTAGCCGCAGAAGAACTCAAATTACCTGTTTCACCTTATGCATTTGCGCGTTCGGCAATCGAGCTGCAAACCGCTATTGATGGAACTAATGGCGACGCGGGCATTGGCTATCCGTGTTTTATCAAGCCCACCATGTCGTCCAGCGGCAAAGGCCAATCGCGCGTTACGGAAAAATCGCAAGTGCAAGCCGCGTGGGATTACGCCGCGACAGGCGGGCGCGTGAATTTGGGCGTGGTGATTGTAGAAGGTCAAATTGATTTTGATTACGAAATTACGCTGCTCACTGTGCGCGCCAAAAACGCAACGGGAGAGATTCAAACTTACTTCTGCGAGCCAATTGGTCATGTTCAAAAAAACGGCGATTATGTAGAAAGTTGGCAGCCGCAAGCTATGACTTCAGGCGCGCTTAACAATGCACAAGCCATCGCCACAACCATTACTGACGCGCTTGGCGGCTTGGGGCTGTTTGGCGTGGAATTGTTCG
>JAYVRE010000125.1:0-2297 GCA_043776535.1 Methylotenera sp.
ATTTCATAGCCGTTATTCGCGCTTACTTTTTTATAGGCCGCGTGCGGTAAAATAAAGCGCACATGCGGTAAATTGAGCATTTTTACCACAGGCACAAAATCGTTGCCATCGGCACCTAAGCCATGCAACCAAATCACGCTGGCACTTGGCGCGGCGCTAATGCTTATTTCAATCGGGGTATCGTAAACGGTATCGACCATAGAGTTTTTCTAACAGCTTAAAGATTGTTAACAAATCATATAACAAATCGCGCTATTCATGGCACTGAATATGCGTTATGCTAGTGGTTAAAACTTTAAAAATAACATTAAAATCAAATAATTAAAGCTTTAATTTTCAAAATAATATCAAAATATTTCAATGCGCCTATCTTTATTTACTAAACCCATCATTAGCACTATAAAGGTGCGTTTAACCCAGTTAAAAAAGCATGGCATTAGTTTTGCACTTAGCCTCGCGTTGGTTTTGCTCATGTTGCTTAACGCCAGTAATGTGCTGCCACTCAGGTTTATTGATCGGCTAGAAAACTTTAGTTATGACCTGCGGCTGAATTTGTTAATGCCGCGCACCATCGACGAGCGCATTGTGATTGTCGATATTGATGAAAAAAGCCTGAAAGAGCAAGGCCGCTGGCCATGGGCGCGCGATAAAATGGCCACACTGGTGAATCAGCTTTTTGATCATTACCAAATTAATACACTGGGTTTTGACGTGGTGTTTGCAGAAAAAGATGAAAGCTCTGGCCTTAAAAATCTAGAGTGGATGCAGCAACAATATTTAAAAGACGATGTCAATTTTGCCGAAGCCTTTAAAAAAATAAAGCCACGCTTAGATTATGACCAGATTTTTGCTGATAGTATAAAAAATCGCAAAGTGGTGCTTGGTTATTATTTTCAAACCAGTGGCGATACCAACCATGTTGGTCAGATGCCACCTGAAATTTTTTCAGCCGATAGTTTTCAAAACCAAGACATTGGCGCTATAGAAGCATCGGGCTATGGCGCAAATTTAGCTGTTTTGCAAAAAAATGCGCTTACTGCAGGGCATTTCAATCCCGATCCCGATGTAGATGGCATTACCCGCAAAATTTCTGTGCTAATAAAATATGGCGACCGCTATTACGAGGCTTTATCGACCGCAGTGGCGCGCTCTTATTTGCAAAATGCAGTCATTCAGGCAGAGTTTGGAGAAGATATCTTAGATGAAGGTTACAGCGAATTAGAAGCCTTTCACATAGCTGGCAAGCGCATTCCTGTTGATGCTAAAGTCGCAATGCTGGTGCCATATCGCGGTGTACAAGGCAGCTTTAGGTACGTTTCTGCCAGTGATGTGCTTAACAATAAAATACCTTTGAAAAGTTTAAAAAACAAAATTGTGTTGGTGGGAACCACAGCGCCTGGTTTGAAGGATTTGCGCGCAACCCCAGTGCAAAGCAATTATGCTGGGGTTGAAATACACGCCAATAGTATTTCTGGCATTTTAGATAACAACATTAAGCAGCGCCCTGCCTATACGCAGGGCGCAGAATTTGTGCTGCTATTGTTGGCAGGTTTATTGCTTACAATTAATTTACCAAAGCTTAGTCCGCTCAAAGCAACACTGCTGACTTTTGCTGTTTTATCTGTGGTATTGAGCATTAATTTTGCCAGCTGGCAATATGCCAATTTAGTGCTACCTATTGCCTCATTATTGGTGATGATAAGTTTAATTTATTTGTTAAATATGAGTTATGGATTTTTTGTAGAATCTCGTGGAAAGCGCCAATTGACGAGGCTTTTTGGTCAATATGTACCGCCAGAATTGGTGGATGAAATGGCACAAAACCCAGAGGTTATTAGCTTTAAGAGTGAAAACCGTGAGATGACGGTATTGTTTGCTGATATTCGTGGATTTACCACAATTTCAGAAGGTTTAGACCCAGAACAACTGACGCTATTGATGAATGAATTTTTAACTCCCTTAACAAAAGTGATACACGAACAGCGCGGAACCATAGATAAATACATGGGTGATGCCATTATGGCCTTTTGGGGTGCGCCGTTAAAAGATAATAATCACGCGCAACATGCGCTGAATGCGGCCATAAAAATGGTAGAGGCGCTAAAACCGCTTAATGCAAAGTTTGCCGCAAAAGGTTGGCCAGCCATTAAAATTGGCGTGGGTTTAAACACGGGCAATATGACAGTAGGCAACATGGGCTCTAGCTTCCGTATGGCTTACACGGTGATGGGCGATTCTGTTAATTTAGGCTCGCGCCTAGAAAGCCTAACCAAAAATTATGGTGTGGATATTATGGT
>JAYVRE010000126.1:0-8875 GCA_043776535.1 Methylotenera sp.
GATAAAACCTCTAAGCAACCCGAGCTTAAACACACCGCCATTAAACTAGAAAAGCTAGAACTGCCGTGGCGCATGACGGTAATGCGCAATTGTCAAGATTTAACACTACTAGAAAAAGTCCGCACCCTGCTAAAAGACTTTAGCTACGCAAGTTGTGGTTTATTTGGTCGTGAAAGCGCAACAAATCAAGCAGGCATGTTGATTTTACGTGCTGCGCACGAAACCGCACCAGAAGCCAGTTTAATCGAAAAAATAGACACCATTTTAAACATGACGGTCGATTCTCCCTGCCTGAATTACAACGACGCGAAACGCGGCATTTCAAAACGCATTTTGGTAGAAAGCAACCCTGTTTCTGGCAAGCCAGAAGTCACTGGCGTGCGCTTAATGGGCGAAACATTAGCCGCCGACTGGTTAAAAGACGTGATGACCACAGGAGCATTCTCAGACGAAACACACTACAAAGAATTTAGTCGTTGGGCACTAGCGCCTTTATCTGCGCCACCCACAGGCCAGCGTGTACGCGGAAAAGTTGTGTGTAATTGCTTAGATATTTCGCAAAACGAAATTGTAGAAAATATTGAGTTGGGTGCGGATTTAATTACCTTACAAAGCAAGCTTAAATGCGGCACAGAATGCGGATCTTGCGTGCCTGAGCTAAAACGGCTGGTACACTCGTATCACCCAAAATACTCGCTGCAAATGAAATAGCAACGGCAACGCCTTTACAAGAAACAATTTGAAATCAGTACTGCTTAATTTTGAATAAAAAAATGGCCCTTACGGGCCATTTTTAAGAATTCTGGTTAGAATCCGTTAGTTTGAAACACAAAAAACAATTAAGCTTTTTGAATGTTAGAAGCTTGTTTGCCTTTAGGGCCTTCTGTCACGTCAAAACTAACGCGATCATTTTCTTTCAAACTTTTATATCCGCTATCTACGATAGCTGAGAAGTGTGCGAATAAATCGTCACCGCCTGCGTCAGGAGTAATGAAACCAAAACCTTTAGAATCATTAAACCATTTTACAATACCTGTTGCCATAATATTACTTTCTTACTTTAAATTTGGGGGCACCCGAAATGTTTCTATTTAAAAAAAATGAGTCTTGGAAGACTCAATAAATTAAAAATCTAAACGCCTAAGCGCCTTTTTACGTATAAAATTACAACCTGTCAAGCATTATCTACAAATAATTGCAAAACTCTTACAATTGATTGCTTATTCTCGCTCGCAAGACTATACTGCGCCTGCGTTTGGTAGTGTCTGTGCGCTTTGTTGTTTTTTCTTACACTATTCCCTAATTAGTTTGTTTTGGGTCTCAATTGATGATTGGAGTAGTGTGATGGCGAAAGAAGAACTAATTGAAATGAACGGCGTGGTAGATGAAATTCTGCCTGATTCACGCTATCGCGTCACGCTTGAAAATGGCCACAAACTCATCGCTTATACTGGCGGTAAAATGAAGAAAAATCATATCCGCATTTTAGCGGGCGATAAAGTGACTTTAGAGTTGTCACCCTATGACATTAATAATGGCCGCATTACGTTTAGGCATATTGAATCTAAAACCCCCTACAGCCCACCTAAAAGACGCACCTATTAAGCCTTGCTCCTTTAAAGCTCTACTAGCGCTTGTCGCGTTAATTCAACTTTCATCTCACAACTACCTTTAAGCACCTGTTTAAAACTAGAGCCTCCTCGTGCTAGACTAGATGTTACGAGCCAAGTAATATCCGCGACCTTCATGAAACTTTCGCAAAGTTTTTCAGTCAACAATAATAACTTAGTTTTAAGAGCCATGTTTCAAGCTTATGTTTGTCACCTTAATAATATATTGGAAGGGAAAGAATTATGATTAAAATATCCAACAAAAACGTTTTAGCGACTTCAGTTTTAGTTGCTTTTACTTTGAGCGGCTGTGCCAACATGACGGAAACTCAAAAAGGTACGGCGAAAGGCGCTGGTATTGGCGCAGTTGGCGGTGCAGTTATTGGTGCGGTAGCGGGCGGCAAAAAAGGCGCAGTTATTGGTGCGGCGGTTGGCGGCGTGGCTGGTGGTGTTGCGGGCAATGTTTGGTCTAAACGCATGCAAGATCAGAAAAAACAAATGGAAGAAGCCACCGCAGGTACAGGCGTTGCAGTGACACAAACGCCTGATAATCGACTGAAACTGGATATACCAAGTGATATTTCGTTTGATGTTGGTCGTGCCGATATTAAATCAAACTTCAGATCAGTTTTAGATACTTTTGCTAGTGGCTTAGTGAAGAATCCCGCGTCCACAGTAACTATTATTGGGCATACAGATAGCTCGGGCACTGATGCCGTCAACAATCCGCTATCGATTAATCGTGCTGCTGCAGCACGTGATTATTTGGCAACTAGAGGCGTTGCATCAAACCGTTTCACAATTGATGGACGCGGATCACGTGAGCCCCTAGTTGCCAATGATAGTGCCGCAAATAAAGCTAAAAATCGTCGTGTTGAGATTTTTGTAGCAGAACCTGCGCCTCCACAACCTGCGCCTCAATAATCTGCATTAGCCTCATAATTTATATTCTCAACTGTTGTATTTAAAAGCCAGCTTTTTAGCTGGCTTTTTTGCAGTCTATGACCCCAATTCCATTATAATTGCGCCCTTAGTTTATGTGCTCTTAATATAAAAACCAAAATGAAAAATTTAGAAACAGATGTATTGTTGGTAGGTGGCGGCATTATGAGCGCGACCTTGGGCGTGTTATTGCATCAGCTAGACCCAACGCTTAGCATTACAATGGTAGAACAGCTACCAGAGGTGGCTTTAGAGAGCTCTGGCGCGCTTAATAACGCGGGCACAGGCCACGCAGGGTATTGTGAGCTTAACTACACGCCACAGGCCGCAGATGGCAGCATAGACATCAAACGTGCTTTAGAAATTAACGCAGCGTTTGAGGTTTCGCTACAATTTTGGTCGCACTTGGTAGAAAGCCGCGCCTTGCCTTCCCCGCAGGCATTTATCAACAAAACGCCGCATTTAAGCTTTGTATGGGGCGATAAAAATGTTGCTTTTTTAAAGCAACGTTTTGATTTGTTAAAGCAGCACCATTGTTTTGCTGATATGCAATTTAGTGAAGATTTTACGCAATTACAAACTTGGATGCCGCTAATAATGGCAAACAGGCAGCCAAATGAAAAATTGGCTGCAACCAGCGTGGCTCATGGCTCGGATATTGATTTTGGTGCGCTAACACGTTATATGGTGACGCATCTTAAAACGCAAAGCAATTTCACCTTGATTAATAATACCAAAGTGAAAAAACTAGATAAATTAAAAAATTGCGCCAAAGACAATCGCTGGCACGTTAATCTACTTAATACGGAAACAAAACATGCAAAAACCATCAACGCTAAATTTGTCTTTATAGGCGCTGGCGGCGGTGCATTACCCTTATTACAAAAAGCGAATATCGATGAATGCAAAGGCTATGGCGGCTTTCCAGTCAGTGGTCAATGGCTCATTTGCAACAATCCAGATGTCATTAAGCAGCACCAAGTCAAAGTCTATGGCAAAGCCGCAGTGGGCGCGCCGCCCATGTCAGTGCCGCATTTAGACACTCGCATGATTAATGGACAAGCCGCGCTGTTATTTGGCCCTTTTGCGGGCTTTACGACGAAATTTTTAAAAAAAGGCTCTAGGTTAGATTTAGCAAAATCTATCAAACCAAACAACCTGAAAGCCATGCTGGGCGTGGGTAAAAACAATTTAGACTTAACTAAATATTTAGTCAAAGAAGCCTCGCAAAGCCATGAACAGCGTATGAACGCACTACGCGAATTTTTGCCGCAAGCTGCGCCAGAAGATTGGCAACTTGCCAGCGCAGGCCAGCGCGTGCAAATCATTAAAAATTGCGATCAACAATGGGGTAAATTAGAATTTGGCACTGAAATAGTCGCCGCTGCAGATGGATCGCTAGCCGCGTTATTAGGCGCATCGCCTGGCGCATCGGTCAGCGTGCAAGCCATGATAGATGTACTTAAGCGCTGTTTTAGCACACAATTAAACAGTGCAGATTGGCAACAAAAATTAAAACAACTAGTGCCAAGCTATGGTGAATCGCTGATAGAAAATGCTGGCTTGCTGAAACAAGTGCGCCAACGCACTTTAACTACGCTCAAGCTATTGTAGGAGTGGCTTGTAGCCGCGAACAGTTCAAACGCGTGCTGAACAGTTTTCGGGGCTGCAAGCCACTCCTACATTAAATCAGGCTGCGTTGCCGCCTAACTTCATACAAACATATCCCGCTGGCCACACTCACGTTAAGGCTTTCCACACTGCCGAACATGGGGATGGTGACTAAGGCATCGCAGGTCTCGGCAGTTAAGCGGCGTATGCCGTCGCCTTCTGCGCCCAGCACTAAGGCAATTGAGCCGTCTAGCTTGGTGTTGAGTAAGCTTGTCGGCGCGTCCATTCCCTTTGGGGCATCTAAAGTCGTTCCCACTACAAACACGCCCGCATCTTTCAGCTCGCGAATAGTTCTGGCTAAATTGGTGACGGCTATAAACGGCACGGTTTCGGCTGCACCGCAGGCAACTTTACGCACAGTCGCGTTTAAGCCCACCGCGCGATCTTTTGGGGCGATAACCGCATGAACGCCCATTGCATCGGCCACACGCAAGCACGCGCCAAGGTTGTGCGGGTCTTCAACGCCGTCTAGTATCAAGAAAAATGGCGGCTCTTTTAGGTCAGATTCTAAAATATCATGAATATCTTTGTACGGAATGGGCGTATCAATGACGCGCGCAATGACACCTTGGTGGCGACCATTCATGCCTGCAAGGCCGTCCAGCCGTGCTCTATCCACCTGCATGGTGCGCACGCCTGCGGCTTCAGCCAAGTTGAGCAAGTCTTTCATGCGCGCATCGATGCGGTCGCGGTCGATTAAAATTTCTTCAATGCTGGTCGCGTGTTGGCGCATGCGGCTAAGCACGGCGTGAAAGCCAAATAAAATACGTGTGTCACTCATATTATTTTGGCCATGTTTAACGTTTACCTTTGTTTTTAGTGTTTCTGTCTCGCGACTTAGAATGTGGTTGGGGGGATGAGTTGATGCTAGATTTAGTGCTTGATTTTGAAGCCGCCTTGCCTGGTTTTTTAGTCCCTGTTCTATCTTTTTTAGCGCGGTCTAAGGCGCGCGATGTCATGGGTTTGAAATCAGTCAAAACTTTGTCCTTATTGGCGTTTAAAATATGTTTACTATCTACCTTGGAAGCCGCATGGATGCTAGGGGGTGCGTTATTGGTTTTTAAGTGCGATGAGTGACTGACCAAAGTAAAATCAATCTTGCTGGTTTCTAAATCTACACGCGCCACTTTAATGGTAAGCCTATCGCCCAACCTAAAACGCGCGCCTGTGCGCTCGCCCAGCATTTCGTGGCGTGCTTTGTCGTAGTTAAAATAATCGTTGCCCAGCTCGGTTACATGCACCAAGCCTTCAACATACACGCCATCTAGCGCCACAAACACGCCAAAAGCAGTGACGCCTGCAATCGTGCCCTCAAAAACCTCGCCAATTTTGTCTTGCATGTAATAGCATTTCAGCCAATTATTCACGTCGCGCGTGGCTTCATCGGCGCGGCGCTCGGTCATGCTGCAATGCACGCCTAGGTTATTCCAATCTTTAGCTTTGTATTTTTCGCCATTCACCACGGCTTTAATAGCGCGATGAATCAGCAAGTCAGGATAACGCCGAATCGGCGAGGTAAAGTGCGCATAAGCCTCGTAAGCCAAGCCAAAATGGCCGACGTTATCTGGGCTGTAAACCGCTTGCTGCATCGATCGCAGCAACACGGTTTGCAGCAATTGCGCGTCTGGCCGCGTTTTGATTTGATCCATCAACTTGCTGTAATCTTTGGCGTGCGGCTTATCGCCACCCGTCACGCCAAAGCCGACTTCGGCCATAAACGTACGCAACGCTTCTAGTTTTTCGGGCGTTGGGCCTTGGTGAATGCGGTACAGCGCGGCGTGTTCGTTTTTGCTTAAAAAATCTGCCGCGCATACATTGGCGGCCAACATGCATTCTTCAATCAGCTTGTGCGCGTCGTTGCGTTGTACAGAAATAATTTTTTCAATTTTGCCATTGTCGTCAAAAATCATCTGCGTTTCGGTTGATTCAAATTCAATCGCACCGCGCTTTTCGCGCTGGTTTAACATTAGCTTGAATAAACTGTACAAGTTTTGTACGTGCAGCATGATGTTGGCATTTTCTTTTGCCACTTCACCTTGCGGGTCTTCCAACATTGCGGCGACCTTGGTATAAGTCATCCGCGCTTTGGAGCGCATAACCGACGGGTAAAATTTGTATGAATTGACGATACCAAGCGCGTCAATCTGCATATCACATATCATGCACAGCCGCTCCACGTCTGGGTTTAACGAGCACAAGCCATTTGATAAGGCTTCTGGCAACATTGGAATCACGCGGCGCGGAAAGTACACCGAATTGCCGCGCTCGAAGGCTTCTTTATCTAGCGCCTCGTCTGGTTTTACGTAAAAACTTACATCGGCAATCGCCACCACTAAACGCCATCCTCCGTTAAGACCTCCTCTCCCTGCGGGAGAGGATTGAGGTGAGGGCAACAATGGTTCTGCACACACCGCATCATCAAAATCGCGCGCAGTTTCGCCGTCAATGGTAATTAATGGCAACTCGCGCAAATCAACACGACCCTTGTAATCCGCCGCTTGCACCAGTTTTGGAATGCTTTCAGCTTGATTAGTGGCAGCAGGCGTGAACTCATACGGCAATTTGTGTTTACGCAGCGCAATTTCAATTTCCATGCCGCTATCGGCATAGTTACCTAAAATTTGCACCACTTTACCCATCGGGTGCGCTCCTGGAGACGGCTGCGCGGTAAGCTCTACCATTACCACCTGGCCTGGCTTAGCGCCCATGTCAAGGTGATATGGAATGAGAATGTCTTGGTTAATGCGTTTGTCTTCCGCCGCCACAATGGTAACGCCTTGGCCTTGCACCACGCGGCCAACTAAGTTCTTAGTACTACGCTCTAATACTTCGACGATTTTTCCTTCTGGCCGTCCTTTTCTATCCAGTCCGCTCATGCGCACCATGACGCGATCGCCATGCATCACTTGTGCCATCTCGCGCGGGCCTAAAAACAAATCTTCAGGATGCTTAGTTTTGTCGTCTGGCACTAAGAAGCCAAAGCCGTCAGGATGGCCTTGCACCATGCCAGCTATGGCGTGTATCTTCTCTGTCAAGCACAGCGCGCCTTTACGGTTACGCATAATTTGACCTTCGCGTTCCATCGCATTAAGGCGCTTATTAAAGTTCTCCTGCTCGTCAAAACCAATGTCGAGCAATGTGTAAACTTGCTCTACAGACAGCGGAATACCTTGGTCTGACAGCAATTGCAGCACCAACTCGCGGCTTGGCAGTGGCGTTTCATACTGCGCGGCTTCTCTAGCTGAGTGCGGATCGTTATTTCGAGGGCTGTGTTTTTTTGTTGACAAGTTATTTGCTTTCTATAAAATTCGGCGCATTATTCAAATAGTTAATAAATAATTGCCCAGATGGCGGAATTGGTAGACGCGCAGGTTTCAGATACCTGTATCGAAAGATGTGGAGGTTCGAGTCCTCTTCTGGGCACCAGTTAATTCATACAATAAGATTGTAACGCTAATTGTAGCCTTGCGGGTTTTGAGATTGCCAACGCCAAGCATCACGACAAATATCAGCTAAATCGCGTTGCGTTTGCCATCCCAGTTTTTGCTTAGCCAACGTGGCATCTGCAAAATAGATTGCAATATCGCCTGCGCGCCTTGCGCTTATCTTGTAAGGCACTGATTTACCAGTCGCTTTTTCAAATGTTTGCACCAACTCCAGCACGCTGTAACCACGCCCTGCGCCCAAATTAATCGTCATTAAGCCATCTAATTGCTCATCAAAATATTTAAGTGCTGCAACGTGCCCAAGCGCCAAATCGACCACATGGATGTAATCTCGCACGCCTGTTCCATCAAATGTCTCGTAATCGTCACCAAATATACTAAGCTCTTTTAGCTTGCCAACGGCTACTTGCGAAATATATGGCATGAGGTTGTTAGGCACGCCACTAGGGTCTTCACCTATCATGCCGCTATCGTGTGCGCCTACGGGGTTAAAATAGCGCAGCAGACCTATGTTCCAAGTTGCATCCGAGGCGCTCAGGTCTTCTAAAATCTGTTCAACCATACGTTTAGTATGGCCATACGGGTTAAACGGGCTAAGCGGCGCGGTTTCTGCTATTGGTTTGTTGTCAGAAAAGCCATACACCGTGGCAGACGAGCTAAATACAAGTTTTTTAACATTAAATTCGGCCATTATTTGCACTAAAGCCAAGCTACCCATAACATTGTTATCGTAATATTTAACAGGATCTGCAACCGATTCACCCACTGCTTTAAGCCCTGCAAAATGAATAACAGCGCTAATGGTGTGTTGTTTAAAAATCGCGCTTAAGCATTCTTTATCACGCACATCACCGTTAACAAGCCTCACAGGCTTAGCTGTGATTTTTTGAACGCGATGAATCGCTTCAGGTTTGCTATTACAAAAGTTATCTAACACCACCACGTCAAAGCCAGCATTTAACAGCTCAACACAAGTGTGAGAGCCTATGTAGCCAGCGCCGCCAGTAACCAGTATGGTAGCCATTTAGTTGGGGATAAATCTTGGAAATAAAGGATAATTCAGGCGAATAAATTCGGTAAGTGCTATATCGGCCTCAAGTTCAGATTTACGCACCACCGTGCTGTAACGCACAATTGCACCGTCTGTTCTATTCATTTTAATAGCATCGTAAAGCAACGCAAATTTCATTGGAAACTCATTAGACA
>JAYVRE010000127.1:0-2288 GCA_043776535.1 Methylotenera sp.
CGCTTGCCTTTATCTTTACCTGTATTTAAAACGACTTGGTCGCCTTTATGAATTTTGCTCATTTTAATCCTTACAACACTTCTGGCGCTAGAGAAACGATTTTCATGAATTTTTCAGTACGCAGTTCACGTGTCACTGGGCCGAAAATACGGGTACCAATCGGTTCTAATTTACTGTTAAGTAACACAGCTGCATTAGTGTCGAATTTAACCAATGAACCATCTGGACGGCGCACGCCTTTAGCGGTACGTACCACAACAGCACTGTAAACTTCGCCTTTTTTAACGCGACCACGCGGTGCAGCATCTTTAATGCTGACCTTGATGATGTCGCCTATTCCAGCGTAACGGCGTTTTGAGCCACCCAATACTTTGATGCACTGCACAGAGCGGGCACCAGTGTTATCAGCAACTTCTAGCCTTGATTGCATTTGAATCATGAGAAAATCTCCAACTTAATCCGTTAAACCAACACCAGCCATTTGATTTTAATTTAAATCTTACGGCCAATAGACCACGGTCAGTATTGGGGCACTTGCTTTTATGGACTTTAAACTAAAAATCCACGAGTGCCGAAAAGTCCAACATTATAACGGGTATTCACGGTATGTAGCAAGCCATAATTACCCTTTTCAGCATATATTACTTAAGCTTTAGTCACTACTTTACTTAATACCCATGTTTTTGTTTTTGACAATGGGCGGCTTTCAGTAATGGTGACTAAATCACCTTCTTTGCATTCGTTTTTTTCATCGTGCGCATGAAATTTATTTGATTTCACAATCACTTTACCAATCAACGGATGTTTAACTTTACGTTCAACCAACACCGTAATAGTTTTGTCCATTTTATCGCTAACCACGCGGCCACTTACGGTGCGGACTACTTTTGTCGAACTTGTCATTTTAGCTTCGGTCATTATTAGGCCTGTTTCGCTTTCTCAGCTAATACAAGTTTCACGCGCGCAACATCTTTGCGTACTTTACCTAGCTGATCTACTTTAGTTAATTGTTGCGTGGCAATTTGCATGCGGAGTGAAAATTGCGCGCGGCGCAGTTCAATCAACTCAGCATTTAATTCATCCACACTTTTTGCTCTTAAATCGATGGCTTTCATGTTCGGCTTCCTATCCTTAAGTACCAAGCTGACGAGTCATGAATGTCGTTTCAATTGGCAACTTTGCAGCCGCCAAACGGAACGCTTCACGCGCAAGCTCTTCGCTCACGCCGTCCATTTCGTATAACATTTTGCCTGGTTGAATTTGCGCTACATAGTACTCGGTACTACCTTTACCGTTACCCATGCGCACTTCAGCAGGTTTTTTAGAAATTGGTTGATCTGGGAAAATACGAATCCATACGCGACCACCACGTTTAATGTGGCGTGTCATCACACGGCGCGCAGCTTCAATTTGACGCGCAGTTAAACGACCACGTCCAATGGCTTTTAAGCCAAAATCACCAAAACTTACTTTGTTACCTGTCGTTGCAATGCCTTTATTACGGCCTTTTTGCATCTTGCGGTATTTTTGTCTAGACGGTTGCAGCATCTTTAGCCCTCGGCTTTCTTACTTTTTTCTCTGGTTCAGCTACAGGCATTGCGGCTGGCGCAGTTGCGCCAATCGGTGTTGGGACGTTATCAGCAAAAATTTCTCCTTTGAATACCCACACTTTAATGCCGATAATACCGTAGGTGGTTAATGCTTCAGCCACGCCATAATCAATATCAGCACGCAATGTATGTAATGGCACACGGCCTTCGCGATACCATTCTGTACGGGCAATTTCAATACCGTTTAAGCGGCCAGCGCTCATGATTTTGATGCCCTGTGCACCTAGTCGCATCGCATTTTGCATCGCGCGCTTCATCGCACGGCGGAACATCACGCGCTTTTCAAGCTGTTGCGCGATCGATTGTGCAATCAATGTGGCGTCGATTTCTGGCTTGCGTACTTCTTCAATATTTAAATGCACTGGTACGCCCATCATGCCCTGCAAGGTTGAACGTAAAGATTCAATATCTTCACCTTTTTTACCAATCACCACACCTGGACGCGCGCTATGAATAGTAATTTTTGCATTTTTGGCAGGACGCTCAATGATGATTTTACTTACTGCAGCACTGGCTAATTTTTTATTTAAAAACGCACGCACTTTGATGTCGCTTTGCAACATCTCAGGGAAGTTTTTGCTATTGGCATACCAGCGTGAGGACCAATTTTTATTGACACTCAGACGGAAGCCGATTGGATGTATTTTTTGTCCCATGTTATGCCCCAGCCTTTTTATC
>JAYVRE010000128.1:0-8829 GCA_043776535.1 Methylotenera sp.
TAAAAATGGCGGTAAAATCTTGATTATGGGCAATGGTGGTAGCGCGGCAGATAGCCAACATATTGCCGCTGAAATCGTCGGCCGCTTTAAAAAAGAGCGCAAAGGCATGCCCGCAATCGCACTCACCACTGACACTTCTATACTGACATCGGTTGGTAACGATTATGGCTACGATTATATTTTCGCGCGCCAAGTGGAAGCATTATGCAGGCCTGAAGACTTAGTCATTGGCATTACCACCAGTGGCAACAGCGCCAATGTAGTGCGCGCGATGGAAGCCGCTAAAGAAATTGGCGCAACCACAGTGGGTTTGACAGGTGGCATGGGCGGTAAGCTAACAGCAATCTGCGATTACAATTTAATCATGCCATCCTCAGTCACAGCACGTATTCAAGAAGCGCATATCTTTGTTGGGCATTCTCTTTGCGAAATTTTGGAGAGCGATTAATACTCCCTCGCCCGCAAGCGGGAGAGGGCTGGGGAGAGGGCTGTTTTTTAATGCAACAACATTTACTTAATACCGTTAAACAATTTGGCCAAACCAAGCAACACGCATTGGTCATTGGCGATGTAATGCTAGACCGCTATTTAATCGGCTCTGTAGGACGTATTTCACCTGAGGCTCCTGTGCCGATTGTGTTGTTGAATCAACAAAATGAACGCGCGGGCGGGGCGGCCAATGTGGCGGCAAACTTGGCACTTTTGGGCATTAAAACGCATATTGTAGGCTGCGTGGGCAATGATAATGAAGCCAAAACTTTAGTGAGTTTGCTGGGTGAAATGGGCGTGAATGCTAGCGGAGTTTGCACATCAAACAACCGCCCTACCATCGCAAAAACCCGCGTACTTAGTGGTCATCAGCAAATGTTACGTTTAGACCAAGAAAGTGGCGCGGCTTTTAACGATGACGAAAACGTACAATTATTAAGCGCAATTCAATCACAACTTGCCTTAAAACCTGCCATTGTAATTTTGTCTGATTACGCCAAAGGTTTGTTGAGCGAAGCGGTTAGCCAACAAATTATTGCGCAATGCAAAGCGCAAAATATTCCAGTTTTGGTAGACCCAAAGGGTCGTGACTACAGCAAATATAAAGGCGCAACCGCACTTACGCCCAATAAAAAAGAAACTGCCGAAGCTTGCGATACCAGCATAAACGACGTTGATTTAATTAGTAAAGCCAGCCAGCTTAAAAACAATTTAAATCTACAATTTTTAGCAGTGACGCGTGGCGAAGAAGGCATTACGCTAATTGACCAAGAAACCCATCATTTACCCGCCATTGCCAAACAAGTATTTGATGTTTCTGGCGCAGGCGATACCGTTATCGCCACCTTAGCCGCAGGCTTGATCAATGGTTTAAACCCTCTGGATGCTTTGCAACTAGCCAATATCGCGGCAGCTGTCGTGGTAGGGCAAGTGGGCACCGTGCCTATCACCCAACACGATTTATTGGATGCCCTCGCTACGCAACAAAGCAGTGAACAAGCGCATAAAATATGCGATTTAAGCCAATTAATGACCAAAGTGGAAGCTTGGAAAAAGCAAAGCCAAAAAATTATTTTCACCAACGGCTGCTTCGATTTGCTGCACGCAGGCCATGTAACCTACTTAGAAGCCGCGAAAAAGCGCGGTGACAAACTGGTGCTTGGCTTAAATACAGATCGTTCTGTGCGCGCGATTAAAGGGCCTAGCAGGCCAGTGGTGCACGAAAACGATAGAGCTAGAGTACTAGCAGCGTTAGAAAGCGTGGATGCGGTGATTTTGTTTGACGAAGATACGCCGCTTAATTTAATTAACGCAATTAAGCCCAACATTATCTCCAAAGGTAGCGATTACTCGGCAGACCAAGTAGTAGGCGGCAAAGAGGTGCAAAGTTGGGGTGGCGAAATCGCGTTGATTGACTTGGTTGAAGGGCGTAGCACTACTGGAATTTTGAATAAAATTGCGAGTTAATGCTATTGTAGGAGCGCAATTCATTGCGCGAAGACTTCCTTTTCGCGATTTAAAAATCGCTCCTACCTCAGGCTTATAGCAAATGTCCACCGAAAAAATTTTAATCTTAGGTCCCGCTTGGGTAGGCGATATGGTGCTGGCGCAAAGCCTTTTTAAAACACTTAAAGCCAATCAGCCAGATTGTATTATAGATGTCGCCGCACCCGCCTGGACATTGCCACTGCTGGAACGTATGCCTGAAGTTTCTGGCAAAATTGCGCTGCCGTTTAAGCATGGTGAACTGGCATTTTTTGAGCGCATTAAATTCGGCAGAACCTTAAAAAATAAAGGCTATACGCAGGCCATCATCCTCACTAATTCGTTTAAATCTGCGCTACTTCCATTTGCTGCTGGCATCAAAAAACGTACTGGTTTTCTAGGTGAAATGCGTGTTGGTTTGATTAATGATATTCGCCCGCTTGATAAAATCAAACTCAAAAAAACGGTAGAACGCTTTGTGTCTTTAGGTTTAAAAAAAGACCAAAACTTACCTGAAAATATTCCAAATCCGCAATTAAACAGTGACCCAGAGGCCGCATGGATATTGGCTTACAGCCTAGGTGTAAAACAAGATAAAAGTAAGATTTTAGGGCATAAAATTTTAGGCTTATGCCCAGGCGCAGAATACGGAGAAGCCAAGCGTTGGCCTGCTGAATATTACGCAGAAGTGGCGAATGAAGCCTTGAATAAAGGCTGGCAAGTATGGCTGTTTGGCTCAGATAAAGATGTGGCTGTCACAGCAAGTATCAACCAGCTCACACAAAATAAATGCCTAGATTTAGGCGGAAAAACCAAATTAGGTGAAGCGATTGATTTAATGGCGTTATGCGACACGGTAATTAGCAACGATTCTGGACTCATGCACATTGCCGCCGCTTTAGATAAAAAGCTCATCGCCATTTTTGGCTCTAGCGACCCCACCCACACACCGCCCATGAATACCAAAGCGGTAATTGAGTACTTAGCGCTGGAATGCAGCCCGTGCTTTAAGCGCGAATGCCCATTAAAAGATGACGCACATTTGGCTTGCTTAAAAAAAATTACACCACAAATCATACTAACTAAAATCTAAATCATGAATCAAAAATATGCGTTTTGTTATCCCAACTTATTTAACAAAGTAGCTACAGTTGCACCAAAAAAACTATTTTGGTGCATTGTATTGGCGAGCATGTTCTTGGCTGGCTGGATGCAATATATTCAACACGGCTGGATTAATCCAGACACTGTGCTGTATTTCGAGCAAGCGCGCTTAATTGCACTGGGCGACTGGCGCGGCGCAATTAAAGTTTTCAACTGGCCACTATATGGCGCTTGCATTGCAACCGTGCACAAAATCAGCGGCTTAGGCATTCATCAATCGGCGCAAGTGCTTAACGTGATGTTTTTTGGCATGGCCACCGCCAGCTTTTTAACCATTATCCAATTGGCTGGCGGCGGCACGCGCGTCATGTTAGCTGGCACATTATTACTGTTTGGCGGGCAATATTTGGTGGGCGATGTGCTAGAAATGCTGATGCGCGACGAAGGTTTTTGGGCATTTTACCTCGCTAGTTTAGTATTTTTTATTCGCTATATGCAACACAACAAGTTAAGCGATGCACTGCTGTGGCAAGCTTGCATTATTATCGCCACACTATTCCGCATTGAGGCGATTTGTTATTTAATCGGCCTGCCGCTTAGTTTGCTGTTTATGCACGAGATAAGCTGGAAAAGTCGCTTAAAACGCACACTAAACGCTTATTCAATTGCCATTGTTGGGTTTTTTGCTATTTTTGCAGCAATTTTTCTTAGCGAAAATTTAAGTATAAGCAATTTTGGCCGTCTACAAGAGGTGTTTACTTTAAATTTATATCAAGAATTTACACAAAAATTATTCACCCAAGCACAACTCATGTCTAGCCAAGTGCTGGGAAAATATTTAGAGGAATATGCCCTTACTGGCCTATTGCTGATTTTTGTTTATGCCATCATCGCCAAAACAATTTCTGCCACAGGCCTATTTGCTGCTATTTTTGCAGGGTTCACCCTAAAAAATCGAGGTAAAAACATTGAACCAAAAGCTTATTTAGTACTAAAAACCGCAGCTATTATCGCGCTAGTCAGCATGGCACTGATTATCGTAAAAGTGTTTGTGTTATCTGGCCGCTATGTAGCAGGATTAAGCTGGATTTTACTGATATTGGGTGCTTTTTATTTTGCAAGCCTGCATATAACTAAAGATAAAAAAATAGCCTTAATCACCAGTATGATTGTTGTGGCGCTTTGCTTAGGTTTGGTAATAAATATCTTACCCAAACACCAAGGCTACAATTATATGCAAGACGCTGTTACTTGGATAAAAGCTCACAACACTCTAAATAAGCCCGTGTTCTATGAGGAATCGAGAATGCGCTATTATGCTGGCGTGCCATTTATAGGTGCCTTTGGCAAAACTGAGGGCCTGCTAAATACTCTCATCTCCGATAAAACTATTCAACAATATGATTACTTAATAATTAACGATTCTGCCAGCAGTCCAGAGCGCGCAGCATACTTAGCAAAAATGTTGCCGCAATATCGCGAGATTAAAAGATTTAGTGCATATAAAAATAAAAAGTCTATTTTAATTTTTAAAAGAACTAACGAATGACCACGGCTAGACTTAGCATTATTATCCCCACTTACAACTATGCAAATACCTTAGAGCGTGCGGTGCTTTCTGTTTGCAAGCAAATGGATGAAGAGACAGAAGTTATCATCGTGAACGATGGCTCTACCGATAATACTGCGGATGTTTTATTAAGTTTGCAACAAAAACTGAATGGTAAAATCAAGGTATTTGATAAAATGAATGGCGGAGCTGCCTCAGCACGAAATTTAGGCATAGTCAATTCTACAGGAGATTATTTTATATTTTTAGATGCAGACGATGAAATGGCTGAAAACGGGATTAACCAGATACGTGAGCATCTAAAACAACACAATAGCTCCAAATTTATCATCGGTGGGCATACTTCAGTTTTTCCCAGTGGCAAGCGTAAGCTACATAAGCCAAGTGCACTGCCTGCGCAGCCAATTGCAAAACTTAAAGCTTATTTAATTGATAAAACGTTGAGCCTTTCAAATGGTGCGTGCCTAATGCATAAATCCATTTTTAATGAGCTGGTGTACCCCGAATGCTTTCGAAATTCAGAGGATATTCCTATATTTGCCCATGCAATTGCAAATTTTGAATGTTCAATTATTAACGCGCCCCTCGCCAACATTTATAAGCACGATGACAGTTTGCGCCACAATGTAGTGCATACCGAAAATGCTGGCTTACAGTTGGTGGAGGCAGTTTTTTCGCCCGATAGGATTTCGGCCGAATTGCAAGTGCTTAAAAAACCATTTTTTGTGCAGCGTTTACTATCACTTTCTAGGGTCTCTCACGAGGCTGGCATGCACCAAAATGCAGCTATCTATTACCAACAAGCACTTCGAGTAAACTGGCAAGTTTTATTTAAATGGTCTTATACTAAAAAATATTTAAAATCTAAACTTACACAGCTTTAACTACACGTATGATAGCCTCTACTTTACTTAAATTTACCATAAAATATAAATAAATGAATATTATTAAAAAAATAGCAAACAGTTTGGGATATGACTTAATTAAAACAAAAAAACACCCTTCATTAAACGCACACATAATCAACTTAATTCGCTTTTATAAGATTGATACAGTGATTGATGTTGGCGCGAATAATGGACAGTTTGGTTTATCGCTGCGTAAAAATGGATATCTAGGCGAGATTTATTCATTTGAGCCTGTTAGCACAACATTTAATCGTTTAAAGACCACATCAGAACATGATAATAATTGGCATATATACAATACAGCGCTTGGAGATAAAATATCTAGCACAGTAATTAATGTATCAGAATCCTCTGATTTATCTTCTATTTTAGTAGCAAACAAATATGGTCAGGGAATGTTTCCTGCAATAAAAATCAGTCACCAAGAGACAATAGAAATTGATACTTTTGATATGTTTTATGCGAAGTATTTTTCCAAAAACAGTAGAAGAATATTGTTCAAAATGGACACACAAGGCTATGATTTAAAAGTATTTAGAGGTGCACAAGAATCATTTAAAAACATTTTTTGCCTGTTATCTGAAGTTTCACTAACCCCACTTTATTCAGATATGCCACATTATTTAGAGACTCTAAGAGAATACGAGGAAAATGGGTTTCATATTAGTGGAATGTATCCTGTCAGCAGAAACAAGCTGGATTTATCGATAATTGAATTTGATTGCGTACTAATAAATAAAGGGCAAACAAGCCAGTATTAATTTTTAAATTCCCAGCATCAAGAATCAATTTTGATAAAAATTATTGGTTAATCTAATACAGCCTCTAATTTTTTGTAATCATTGTAGTTGTGATGCAGGCTAATCACTGGTAAGTTAGTGCCTAATAGCGTTACATAGATTGGTTTGGCGTGATGGGCAATTCAAAACTGAAATAACTTGTTTCTTGCAATTACTCTGACTTTTCTAACGGCTCCTAACTTTAATCCGCCAATATCGCGACTTTTATAGCCTAAAAAAATCACTCCATCTGATGCACTACCCTCAACCACTGCTTCTTTATATTCGCCCTGCAAATAAACAGGGGTTACTTGATAATCGGTACCTTTAAACAAAGCGGCATATTGCCTCGCGCAATCTTAAAAAGGTGGGTAGTAGCTGTGGCAGATTTGTAAAACGTGTAAAGACATGTTTACTTAAACATGATAGAACGTGCGATACCAATCGACAAACTGCACTACACCTGCCTGTAAAGTGGTGCTGGGCTTGAAACCAACCCACGCTTCTAACGCCCTGGTATCGGCGTAAGTAGCTTTTACATCCCCCGCTTGCATGGATAAAAATTCTTTTTGAGCGGTTTTTCCTATGGCGTTTTCTAGAAAGCCAATAAAATCCAGTAGCTTTTCAGGCTGATTATTGCCAATATTGAATAGCCTGCAAGGCGCATGGATATTGGCTTCTAGAGCAGGTGTTGCGGGCTTGTCCAGCACGCGAATCACACCTTCTACAATGTCGTCAATGTAAGTAAAATCACGCATCATATCACCATGATTAAACACTTGAATGGGCTTGTCTTTGAAAATTGCATCTGCAAACAAAAATGGCGCCATATCTGGCCTGCCCCAAGGGCCATACACCGTGAAGAAGCGCAGGCCAGTGCTTGGAATATTGTAAAGGTGGCTATAGGTATGCGCCATCAGCTCGTTGGCCTTTTTGGTGGCGGCGTACAGGCTTACGGGGTGATCTACATTATCCGTTTCTGAAAATGGCAATTTAGTGTTGCCACCATAGACGCTCGACGAGCTTGCGTAAACTAAATGCTGCGGCTTGATCGCCCTGCAAGCCTCTAACACATTGGTGAATGCGACGATGTTGCTGTTGATGTAAGCATGTGGATTTTCTAGCGAATAGCGCACGCCAGCTTGCGCGGCTAAATGAACAACGCTGTCTGGTTTTTCATCTGTAAATAGTTTTGCAGTAGCGGCTTGTTCAGCTAAATCGAGTTTAAAAAACTTAAAATTTTCGGCATTTGCATGCGCTTTAATATCGGCAAGCCTACCCTGTTTTAAACTGACGTCGTAATAGTCATTCAGATTATCTACACCAATAACTGTATCACCGCGCGCAAGCAAGCTCAAACAGACAGCATGCCCTATAAAACCTGCAACGCCTGTGAGCAGTACTTTCATATTGGCTTATTTAGCCAAGCGCCCAATGGAATGGTACACAATACCGGTATTTTTTAGCGCCTGCGGATCAAACAGATTACGTCCATCGAAAATAATTTTTTCTTTAAGCTTTTGTTTCAATTGAGAAAAGTCTGGGCTTCTAAACTCTTTCCACTCTGTAACAATCACTAATGCATCCGCATTATTCAAGGCATGGATTGGTGTCTCAGCAAAACTTAAACCATGTACGCCATTAAATATGCGTTTGGCCTCTGGCATGGCAACAGGGTCATAAGCCGCAACCGTAGCGCCAGCTTCAAGTAAATCATGAATCAGCACTCGGCTGGTCGCCTCACGCATATCATCAGTATTGGGCTTAAACGCTAAACCCCACACCGCAAAATGCTTACCTGCTAAATTATCGCCAAACTGTTTTTTAATTTTTTGAGTAAGCACTTGTTTTTGTGCATCATTTGCCGCTTCTACTGCATTCAGCACTTTTAAATCGTAACCATGATGACTGCCTGTGCTAATCAGTGCTTTCACGTCTTTAGGGAAGCATGATCCGCCATATCCGCAGCCAGAATACAAAAAGTCGTAGCCAATGCGCGGATCTGAGCCTATGCCCTTACGCACCGATTCAATATCCGCGCCCAAAATTTCGGCTAAATTGGCCAGTTCATTCATAAAGCTAATGCGCGTGGCCAGCATGGCATTGGCGGCATATTTAGTAAGCTCAGCCGAGCGCATATCCATCATCACCAATCTTTCATGTTTGCGCTGGAAAGGCGCATACAGCGCACGCATGATGTCTTTGCTTACCTCATCTTCTGCGCCTATCACAATGCGATCTGGTCGCATAAAATCTTCTACCGCAGCGCCTTCTTTTAAAAATTCTGGGTTTGAAACCACGCTGTAAGCAATATCTACTTGACGGCTTGCAAGCTCCTCTGCAATTGCAGCTTTCACTTTATCGGCAGTACCAACTGGTACGGTTGATTTATCCACAATCACTTTGTAATGCGTCATGTGTTTGCCAATATTTCTAGCTGCCGCAACCACATATTGCAAATCGGCAGAGCCATCTTCATCGGGCGGCGTACCCA
>JAYVRE010000129.1:0-2273 GCA_043776535.1 Methylotenera sp.
GAATTCGCAGTTTCCCGGTGTGGCAGCGATGGGATTGTCAGTCATGGTGTTTGCATTATTGCCTTGGTTAGATAAAGGTAAAGTGAAATCGATCCGTTATCGCGGCACGCTGTATAAATGCTGGTTGGCCGCTTTTGTAGTGAGCTTTTTCGTACTCGGTTATTTAGGTACTGTGCCATCTAATGTATGGGGTCAATTTGGTAATTGGATGGGCGGCGCAGACCGTGCCACCGTGGTAGCACGACTAGCTACCGTAGTTTACTTTGCATTTTTTGCCCTCATGCCGTGGTACACCGCAAAAGATAAGACCTTGCCAGTGCCAGCAAGGGTGACGTACTAATATGAAAAATACTACAAAAAAACTACTGATTAGTTTGATATTTTTGCCCATGCTGGCCTTAGCCAATACGGCCGCCATTACCGTTACCGCACCGATTGACGCCAATGACAATGCCTCGTTACAGCGTGGCGCACGCACTTTTGTGAATAGCTGTCTTAATTGCCATAGCGCTAATTACATGCGTTACAACCGCTTAAAAGATATTGGCCTCACTGAGGCGCAAATTAAAGATAATTTGTTGTTTGCAGGCGAAAAAGTGGGTGACACCATGCGGACGTCTATGAACCCAAAAGAGGCTAAAAAATGGTTTGGTGTTGCACCACCTGATTTGTCGGTAGAAGTGCGCGCGCGCGGCGCAGATTGGGTGTATGCCTATATGCGTGGTTTTTATCGCGATGAAACCACGCCAACAGGCTGGAACAACACGGTTTACGATAAAGTCGCCATGCCGCATGTGTTGTACGAGCTGCAAGGCGAGCAGGTGATGAATCACGAAACGCACAAACTAGAGCTAGCGAAACCAGGAAAATTAAGCCCTTCAGAATACAACGCGTTGGTGGGCGATTTGACTAACTACATGGCCTATATGGCCGAGCCCGCCAAGCAGCAGCGCCAACAAATAGGCTGGTGGGCGTTGTTGTTTTTAGGTGTGCTACTGGTATTAGCAATAAAACTTAAAAAAGAATACTGGAAAGATATCAAGTAGAAAATAAGGACATGAAATAAAGTCAATTCGACTTTATTTGTAAAAAAAGGATGAATCAAAAATGATGAAACTATACTCAGGGTCGGTAGATCCTTTCAGTCACCGTTGCCGTATTGTGCTGTTTGAAAAAGGCATGGATTTTGAAGTCATTGACGTAGATTTAGCTAATAAAGCTGAAGATTTGGCAGTATTAAACCCATACGGCGCAGTGCCAGTACTGGTTGAGCGCGATTTGGTGTTGTCAGAAGCTAATATTATTAATGAGTATATCGATGAACGTTTTCCGCATCCGCAATTGATGCCAGCAGACCCAGTGATGCGCGCACGTGCACGCTTATTTTTGTATAACTTTGAAAAAGATTTGTTCAGCCATATTAAAGATGTCGAATCTGACAACCAAGAAATTGCTGATAAAGCGCGTAAAACCATACGCGATAATTTAACGCAAATTGTGCCGATTTTTAGCAAACAAAACTATCTATTGGGGGATGATTACTCCATGCTAGATGTGGCGGTAACGCCTTTATTATGGCGCTTAGGCCACTACGGTATTGATTTGCCAAACCAAGCCTCACCCTTGTTAAAGTATGCTGAACGTTTGTTTTCACGCCCACTGTATGCGGATGCGATGACGCCGTCAGAAAAGGCCATGAGGAAGTAAATGTGGTTGATGAATTGATTCCAACCAAGCCCTATATGGTACGCGCCATTCACGAATGGTGCGTAGATAATGGCTTAACGCCACATTTACTGGTGGTTGTGAATGCGCAATGTCGTGTCCCAGCGGCGCATGTAAAAAACGGTGAAATCGTGCTTAATCTGAATCACACCGCCACCAAAGATTTGCACATGGACAACGAAGCCATTGTATTTTCTGCGCGTTTTGGTGGTGTTTCGCAAAACCTATATGTACCGATGGGCGCAGTAAAAGGTGTTTTTGCGCGCGAAAATGGTCAAGGCATGTTTTTTGAACCTGCCCTGCAAGCCAGTAAAGACAAGGGCGTAGTGCAGGCATCACCTGAAGCTAATGCAGCCAAAACCAATAGCGATACACCGATAAAAAAGAAACCAACCTTAACAATAGTAAAGTAGCAAATAGTAAAAAAATTTCTTAAAAGGGCTAGTCGCTGATTTACAAATAGTGATATAGTCACGCCTTCAAGAAAAATGCCGGGTTAGCTCAGTTGGTAGAGCAGCGCACTTGTAATGCGAAGGTCATCAGTTCGA
>JAYVRE010000130.1:0-8761 GCA_043776535.1 Methylotenera sp.
CACCGCCGCAACAGAGCATCAACATGCCGCAAGCTCCATCATTGATGCGCAGCGCGGTGAATGCATCATCTTATTTACTACCGATAAACAATTAAAACGCGAAGATCTGCTGATTGTCGCGAAAAATCTCAGCCTGCCAGAACTGGCAGTCGCCCGAAAAATAATTTGCATTGAGGCAATACCGCTGTTAGGCACGGGCAAAACCGATTATGTGACACTAAAACAGATGGCTGAAAGCGCTTAAATTTTGCTTTTTAAAATTAGAAAAATCGACTACTCAGCATGAGTAACCAATTTCAACTGTTAAAAGAACAGCGTTTTAGGCCGTTTTTCTTTACGCAATTTTTAGGCGCGTTTAACGATAATGCGTTTAAAACCGCGCTTATTACCTTGGTGGCATTTCATGCGGTAAGCCTTAGCAGCCTAGATGGTGCAACGCTGGTTACCCTGTTGCCAGGCGTGTTTATTTTGCCGTTCTTTCTATTCTCTGCCACCGCAGGGCAAATTGCCGATAAATATGAAAAATCGCAGATTATTCGCCTAGTTAAAGTGTTTGAAATCGCCATTATGCTGTTTGCCAGCGCAGGCTTTTTTATGCACAACATTTGGCTGTTGGCAAGCGCACTCTTCATGATGGGCACGCATTCCACCTTGTTTGGCCCAGTAAAATACGCTTATTTACCGCAACATCTAAAAGAATATGAGCTGATTGGCGGCAATGGCATGGTGGAGATGGGTAGCTTTGTGGCAATTTTGCTTGGCCAAGTGCTAGGCGCATGGCTCGCCACCTTGGCTCAGCACGAGTTATTCACCAGTATCGCCATTTTGTTCATTGCCATGTTGGGTTATTGCACAAGTCGTGGCGTGCCAAACTCACCAGCTGCCGATAGCGCACTTAAAATCAACTGGAACCCCATCACCGAGACCATACGCAACGTAAAATTGATATGGCCGCAACAACCAATTTGGTTGGCGATTGTGGCTATTTCATGGTTTTGGTTTTACGGCGCAACCTTGCTGGCGCAGTTTCCCAACTTGGCCAAAGATGTGCTGCATGGTGACGAAAGCGTATTTATCTTGCTGCTTGCTGTATTTTCTATTGGCATCGGCATTGGCTCGCTACTGTGTGAAAAGCTCTCTAAAGGCCGCATAGAGTTGGGTTTGGTAGTGTTTGGCGCGATTGGTTTAACGTTATTTGGTGCAGATTTGTATGCCGCAAGCACCAGTATCCATGCGGCTTCTGGCGATACCTTGCAAAGTTATATGAGGTTTGTTAGTACATTAAGCCATTGGCGCTTACTCGCCGACATCGCATTCATCGGCCTATTCGGCGGTTTTTATATTGTGCCCTTGTATGTACTGCTACAAACGCGCGCTGAAAAAAGCCATCAATCGCGCGTCATTGCTGCCAATAACATCATGAACGCTTTATTTATGGTGGCATCTGCTGGCTTTTCTATTTTACTGTTTAAACAAGGCCTGAGTATTCCGCAGTTATTTTTAGCCACCGCCATGTTAAATATTGTCGTCACCATTTATCTGTGTGTCCGCCAGCCAGAGTATTTCAGCACCTTTATGGTTTGGGCTAAACTTAAAAAGGCGTAAAAATTACTTAGATAGCTTTATAATGACGCTTTGATTTTAAAAGTAATGACTTCATGTTTTTATCAAGTTTGTTTAAAAAATGGCAGATGGCGTTTTGGCATGTCAGTAAAAAAATGGGCCCGTATGCCCCGCTAGTCGCCATGATGTTGTTGGGGCTGGTGATTCTTTCGGTATCCCGTTTAGGCCTAGTGTTGTGGAAATTAGATCGCGTTAATGCCACTGGCAAGCTGTTAGAAATTTTGCTGCAAGGTATTCGCGTTGACATTATTCAGCTCGGGTTGCTGGCGATTATCCCTTTGCTGCTAGCCCCTTTATTAGCAACTAGGCACTTTTTTAATTTTTGGCGCAAATTTACCTATATTTGGGTAATTTTATCCATAGTGCTGCTGGTGTTTTTAGAGGCCGCCACGCCTGGGTTTATTGCCGAATATGATGTGCGCCCAAACCGCATTTTTGTGGAATATTTAAAATATCCTAAAGAAGTATTTGGCATGTTGTGGCGCGGTTTTAAGGTGGATATTTTTACTGGGCTTGGTTTTACCTTGCTGGCTATTTGGGCAATGCGCCGTTTTATGCAGCCTTGGCTAAATGCCGCACCCACTTGGTCTAACAAAAAATTAGCGCTCATTTGGCCGCTCATTTTAGTATTAATGGCCTTTGGTATTCGCTCCAGCATTGGTCACCGGCCTGCCAACCCTGCGCTATTTGCCATTACGCAAGATAGCATGGTAAATAGCTTGGTGCTTAATTCGGGCTACTCGGTGTTTTATGCTATTTACGGCTTACAGCACGAAAGCAAATCGAGTGATATTTACGGCAAAATGCCCAAAGCCGATATTTTTAAACTGACTGGCGCACAAGATACTGACATCCCCACTTTAAAAACTTTAACGCCTAGTGTGAAGCGCGATAAGCCGCTTAATCTGGTGATTATTTTGCAAGAAAGTTTGGGCGCGACTTTTGTAGAATCTCTAGGTGGTGTACCTGTAACGCCAAATCTTGAAAAACTGAAAGAACAGGGCATTTGGTTGGAGCAGCTTTATGCCACTGGCACGCGCTCTGTACGCGGCATCGAGGCGGTTACAGCGGGCTTTCTGCCTACGCCATCTGAGAGCACGGTTAAGCTATCACTGAGCCAAAAAAACTTTTTTACGCTGGCGGCTTTATTAGGCAAGCAAGGCTACAGCACCGAGTTTATATACGGTGGCGAATCGCATTTTGATAATATGCGCGGCTTTTTTCTAGGCAACGGCTTTCAACAAATAATCGAAGAAAAAGATTACAAAAATCCAGTATTTGTAAGTAGCTGGGGTGCTTCGGATGAAGACTTGCTCAATAAAACTCACGAGCAATTATTAGCTCACCACGCGAGTGGCAAACCATTTTTTACACTGGCTTTTTCATCATCTAACCACGCGCCGTTTGAGTTCCCAGATGGTCGCATTGCGCTATACGAGCAACCTAAAGGCACTGATAATAACGCCGTAAAGTATGCCGATTACGCGATTGGCGAATTTTTCAAAAAAGCGCAAGCAAGCCCTTACTGGAAAGATACGCTGTTTTTAATTGTAGCCGATCACGACATTCGCGTGCGCGGCGACACGTTAGTGCCCATTGAGCGTTTTCATATTCCAGGGCTTATTTTAGGCGCTGACATCAAGCCGCAAAAATTAAGCACCATCGCCAGTCAGATTGACTTGCCTGTCACTGCGCTATCGCTGATGGGCATTCATGCACAGCACCCCATGACAGGGCGCGATTTATCGAGTGAACCTGCGGATTATTTAGGTCGCGCCATGATGCAATATAATTTCAATTTTGCTTGGATGGAGCAAACCGCCGATGCCAATAATGTCGTGGTATTGCGCGAAGGCAAACCCGCAGCTTTTGGTGTTTATGACACAAAAAATAAACGCCTAAACGAAACCGCTGCCCCTAGCAACGCAAAAGAAATTGAGCAACGCGCACTTGCAAACTCGCTGCTACCAGCCTTGCTATATAGCGAACAGCGCTACCGCCTGCCGTAAATCATGCGCAAAAAAACGCAGCCCTCCATGCTCACCAATCAGGTAATACTTGATGGCTTAAGCTATATTTTGCGTGGTGGTTTGCACGTTAAAAATGCGCATTTACCGCCTAGCAATCACATCATCCCCGCTGATTTTATCGGCGTCTGTGTCGCCTCTGCGCCAGACTCTGCCACCGATAATTACATCATCTTGCAACTAAGGGCGCTTGGCATAAAGCAAGTGCGGTTGGATTTTAGCTATGGTGATTTAAACGGTTTTAACGCACGTTTTTTGCGCGCATTAATTGCTAATAATTTTAGCGTTAGTCTGCATCTGGTTCAGCCATTCGCAGCCGCAAGTAATATGCAATCTGGCACCGAGCAAGTGATTTGGCAGCAATTTTTAGTTGATGTGCTGGATTCTTTTGGCAAAAATGTAAAACACATTGAAATTGGTACCACCATTAACCGCAAGCGCTGGGCGGGCTATACGTTTGATGGCTTTTTGCAAACTTGGGAAATCGCCCAAAGGGAAATTAAAGCACGTGGCATCACCCTTGCTGGACCCAACATCCAAGATTTTGAACCACTTTATAACATCAGCTTACTCAAAACATTTAAACAAAAAAACCAATTGCCCGACATACAGAGCAATAACTTATTTTCAGAGCGCGTATCTGAGCCAGAACGCTTCGATCACCGTGTATTTAAATACCGCTGGGCAACTATTTTTAAGTACAACTTAATTAAAAAAACGCGTATTTTACTAAAAGTTGGGCAAGATTTTGGCGTAGAAAAACTAATTTCACCAGTCGCTTTTTGGGCAATTTACCGCATTCATCGGCTGCTGCCCGATGGCGAGCAAAAACAAGCCGATTACGCAGCACGCTATTTCTTATTATTGGCCGCTTCTGGGGCTTTGCAACAAGCTAATTGGGGCGCGTTTATTTGTCAGCGCGAAGGTTTAATTGATGACGGTCTGCTTGAGGCGGATTATCCTGATTTAGAACGCGTTACGCATTATAAAAGTGCCGATGGCAAACTGGCTAACTACCAAGCACGCGCAAGTTTTGAGGCAGTTAAAACTGTGGCTAACCACATTCAGGGCGCGCGCTATGTACAAGCTATTGCCACGGCGCAAGGTTTAGAAATTCACCATTTTGAACGCGAGGGCAAGCAAATTCACGCCGCTTGGGCGATTAATGCTAAAGCCGCCTTTTTAGCTGATATTTATACTAATGATGCTCTGCAAGCCGCACAGATATTGACTCGTGGCGGTGCTGTTTTAGAGAATCATTGTGATTTAATAACAGAATCGCCGATTTATTTAATGTGGGATGCTGATTTTAAGGTAGCTACAAAACCTAATCCCACTTTAGCTAAAGATTTAGCGATTCATGCACACTTTGACGGCTTGCAATATTTCAGACTGAATGAAGGTGATTGGCAAGGATTGGTTTTAGCCAAAAATGGTGATGATGCCAAGCTAATAATGCAAAATTTGCACCCAAGCACATTGCAAGCCCCCACAAAGGACAGAGCGTTGCGCCACTCGCGCAATGCGATTTGGAGCGTGCCTGATCCGCGTGACAACTCAAAGCAAATTACCATTAAACAGCCAGTCAAAATGTATCCACACAAGGCATTTTTAGATAGGTTTAAGCCTAGCAAAGCCAAGCGTAGCTGGAATGGGGCGATGGAGTTAATGCGGCGTGGTGTGGGCACTGCTCAACCAATCGCTTATTTTGAAAAAATTGGGGACATCACGCTAAAACAGAATTTTTTTATGTGCGAGTATGTGCAAGCAGATGGTAATATTGGCCAAGTTTTTTCTGCATTTGCGCGTGGTGAAACAACATTTTTAGGCTTAACACCAGAGCTTGTTTACCAGCAATTAGCGCAGTATTGTCACGCTATGCACAGCCGTGGCATTCATTTTAGGGATTTATCGGGCGGCAATATTTTGGTCAAAATATTAGCCGAGAACAAACTACAGTTTTCGCTCATCGATACTGCACGCCTGCATAGTTTTAATCATGCAACCGCCTTAAACCTATGTGTGGCTGATCTCACCCGCGCTTGCCAAAAGCTGCATTGGGCTGGACGTGAGCGCTTTATGAATATCTACCTTGGGCTAACAGGCATTAAATTCCGCTGGCAAGATAAATGTCAATTTCACCTATATGATTTTAAAGTGGCTAGCAAGCGCACTATTGGCCGCAAGGCCATTAAACGACTCATTAAGCGTTTAAAAGGCGAAGCTTAATCTAATGAAAATCATTATGCCTATTTAAGTAGTTTTAAGCTGTTGCATTTTTGCACTAAGCGTAGTATTCAACTTACGTGATAGGTTTGTGAAAGTAGTGATGCAAATAAACCTAGCGAATTTTAACTTAAGGAGAATTATTATGTGGACAACACCAGCTGCTACTGAAATGCGTTTCGGTTTCGAAGTTACTATGTACGTAATGAATAAGTAAATTAAATAAGTTGAACAAATAATTATTTGTTTCTTGCTACAAAAAAGGGTGCTTTATGCGCCCTTTTGCTTATACGCTTTACCACTATGTAAAGCCGCACCTTTTTTATTTATAAATTTACTTTAGAATAAATTAATTGAGCCTAAAGTCTTTAGGCAGCAGTACCCAAATCTTACCTTGTTGTTTCATCGCACCCGCTTTTGCACCCGCCTCGTTACCCGCACCCCAATAGAAATCTGCACGTACACCGCCTTTAATGGCGCCACCCGTATCTTGCGCCACCATCAAGCGTTTAAGTGGGATTTGACTGTTAGGCTGCGTAGTGGATAAAAATATGGGTGCGCCTAAGGGCACGTATTTTGGGTCTATGGCAACGCTACGCTCAGCCGAGATAGGCACGCCAAGTGCGCCGAGCGGACCTGGCAGACCTGCTGGCAGCTCTCTAAAAAAAACATAGCTTGGATTGCTATTAAGCAAATCGCGCAGCTTATCTAAATTATTGCGTGCCCAGTTTTTAATGCCTTGCATCGAGGCTTGATCTTTAGTTAATTCACCACGTTCAATTAAAAGTCGGCCGATTGAATGATAGGCGTGCCCGTTTTGGTCGGCATAGCCTACGTGAACTTCACCGCCATCATCTAATTTCACCAAGCCAGAGCCTTGCACTTGCAAGAAAAATACATCAATAATGTCATCAATCCACACCAGTTCATTACCTGCTAACGGTGCGGGATTTGCCTCAATAGCGGCGCGTGTTAAGTAAGGCACCAACTTATTGCGCCCTACTTTATCAACTAGCAGCTTGCCGCGCACACGTTTGTATTTCAATTCAGGGTAAGTATCGCCTAACTCCACTGTCACCAAATCATCTGGTTGGCGGTATAAAGGATAGGCATATTGTGCTGATTTACTGCGGCTACCTTTGAGTAAAGGCTGGTAATAGCCAGTAATCATCCCTGACTCTGTGCCATCTTGATTGGTTGCCGCATAGACATTGAAATATTGTGTAAAATAGGTTTGAACAGCTTGTTTATTAGGCTTATCAAGGACTATAGCGGCAGCACATGCGCCTTGCCACTGCGGTTTATTGATTGGTTTATTGATTAAAGTACTGCAGCTACGCAACCATGCTGGCCAAGCTGCGCTTAAATCATCTTCTGCAAAGCCATCAATATTTTCCCACTGGCTTGGTTTTAGTAGCGCGTATTCTGTGGTGCTTGTTGGTTTTGTGGGCGGTATTTCGCCATTGGCTTTTGGCGAATCTGGCAATTGTCCTGGCAACAGAGTTGGCTTGACTAACTGGGTACAGTCACAATTTTGTACGCTTTGCTGTGCAGGCTTTACATTTTTTTTTGCACACGAAACCGTGACTAAAATCACAAAAATTAAAACTAAAAATTTTTGTATTGAACCCAATTTAGCCATCTAATTCAACACCCTAATTTAACATCTTAGGCACAGCCAAGGTAAACGGCTCAATCACCGCATCAAACATGGTGCCATCTTCTGCCACTATTTTATAGCTACCGCGCATAGAGCCAACAGGCGTAGCCAATAGCGTGCCGCTAGTGTATTCAAATTGTTGTCCTGGTTGCAATAAAGGCTGCGCGCCAACCACGCCCAAACCTTTCACTTCTTGCACATGATTATTGGCGTCAGTAATAATCCAATGGCGGCTAATCAACTGCGCAGCGACGCTGCCAACATTACTAATAGTAACAGTGTAGGCAAAGGCATATTTGCTAGCATCTGGGTTAGATTGATCTGCAAAGTACGCGGTGTGTACACGCACCATAAACGCATATTTTTTGTCAGTAGCCGTCATTTTAGATTGTCATGCCGCAGTAATTAAACCAGAAGTTGGCGAGCTAGGGCTGGCGGAATACAATTTTTTCGGCATACGCCCTGCCAGAAAAGATTCACGCCCTGCTTCGATGGCTTTTTTCATCGCGCCTGCCATCATCACAGGGTCGCGCGCGGCTGCAATGGCGGTGTTCATCAGCACACCGTCGCAACCAAGCTCCATGGCGACAGCTGCGTCGGCGGCGCTGCCAATACCCGCATCAACCAATACGGGGATTTTTGCATTTTCGATGATAATCTGTAAATTCCACGGATTTAAAATACCCATACCAGAGCCGATTAATGAGGCCAATGGCATCACCGCGCAACAACCTATCTCTTCTAACTGTTTAGCGATAATTGGATCATCCGAGGTATATACCATCACATCAAAACCGTCTTTTACTAAGGTTTTAGCGGCGGCGATGGTTTCAATCACATTCGGATATAGCGTTTTTGGGTCGCCCAGCACTTCCAGTTTTACCAGTTTGTGGCCATCCAGCAACTCGCGCGCCAAGCGCAGCGTTCGCACCGCGTCATCCGCCGAATAACAGCCTGCAGTATTGGGTAAATAAGTAAATTCTTCTGGGGGCAAGTATTCTAATAACGAAGGCTCGCCAGCAGTTTGGCCAATATTGGTGCGCCTAATCGCCACCGTCACAATCTGTGCGCCACTGGCGTCAATCGCCGCGCGGGTTTCGGCAAAATCTTTATATTTGCCCGTGCCCACTAGTAAACGTGACTGGTAAGTTTTACCTGCTATATTTAATAAATCTGACAACATTTGCTTCCTTCAAATACTGTAGGTCGGACTTAAGTCCGACAA
>JAYVRE010000131.1:0-8722 GCA_043776535.1 Methylotenera sp.
TGCACGATTGCTATTGCATTTACGTGCTGAGGTTTAGACGTTACCGCTAAACATATAAAATCGCCATAATCATCTGGTAAAGATATTACAATCACTGGCCGTGGTTTTGCGTTTTTCATATCAGAAAATGGGAACGGAATTGTAATCAATTGTCCAATTTCAAGCATTCCAAGCATCCTCTGGCTCATCAATCCATACGTTGGCAAGGCTGGCTTGCTGCGCATTAATCATATTAGTATTTTCTAGCCTTTCGTTACGTTGCTTAAGGTAGCCTATAAAATCTAGCACCTCATAAGCAAGTGCGTCAGGTAGTGTTTTCATTTGTTCAACAACTATATCAGCAGTTTTCATTTGTTTTACCCAAAAGGATTAATATATCAATATCATACACGCTACAACAAAAATAAAAAAACAGCAACGTAAATGGTTTTTGTAGGAAAGGAATAAAAAAACGGCAACCGAGGTTGCCGATGCGCTAAACCATTGCAAGCAGAATGTATGCAATCTACTTATGCATACATTAAACGCCCAGCGGGCGTTGGAATATTGCGTTTAAGCAAAACTGCTGTTTCTAGCCATTCCGCAATAACTATCTCAGCATTGCTCACAGCCTCATGGTAGGTTTGCCCATCTGCCATACATCCAGCAAGCTCGGGCACCTCTACAACAAAGCGTGCATCATCCTCGCTCCAATATATAATAAGTTCATATTTATTTTGCATAGTCATTACCTCGCTAATTTATATTTTAGTATCAGCTGACGAATTTGTTTAACTTGGTAGGCTTTAGCTTTGTTACCAATTGGCTGAATATTGATAATTTCTGCAATGCCCTGTTTCGTGTAAATAAAATGGTCGCCTTTGACGCGACTTTCAAAACCTAAAGATTCTAGTAAATTGCGTAAATCGTTAAAACTAATATTACTATCTGACGCTCCACGTAAAATTGCAACAATGATATTGTCAAGCTTACCCATGTTTTATCTCGAGTTAGTGATGGATACAATCATACACGTTTTCGCTACAAAATAAAAAACGTCAACCAAAGTAACCAAAGTTGCAGTTGTAGGAGCGGATTTATCCGCGAAAACGGCGGTGAACACAATCGCGGATAAATCCGCTCCTACAAAAGGCGTAAAAAAACGGCAACCGAGGTTGCCGTTTTTAATTTATCTTTCTTAAACTAACACAGGGTTAACCCTGCGGTAATTCTAGAAGAATAAGATTGCGCCCAATGAGATGGTTTTTGACTCACCTTTAAGATCGCTTAAACCTTTACGTTGGAAGTCAGATTCTGATTGAGAATATTCAGCGACCAAGTTCAAATGTTTAGTAATTGGGTGGTATGCACCCACTGCCCACATTGAATCTTCTAATTCGCTCAATACAGCATCAGCAGAATTGCCGTCTAAAGTTGACTCACCGTAGCTTACACCCAATTTAGTGCCTGCACCTGGGATTGTGTATGTAGCTTGAACATAGTAACCATCTGAATCACGTGATTTACCAGTAGGGTCAAAGCCATGGTTTAACTGAACGGTTTGGCCGATACCATCACCATTATAGTAGTAACCAGTTAAGCCGAAACCAGCCATGTTTACAGTTGCGCCGATATCGAATGCATCTGCGCGATCATCGCTGATACCAACACCAAAACCTTCAACTTTTTGTGTCATACCAGAAACCCATACTTTACCACCAACATCGCCAGCCCACTCGTAGCTTGCTTTAGCTTCGAACGCTGGTGATGAACCACCACGCAAACCTGAAGTAGCTGATGAGAAACCCACTGGAGTACCGTCTAGACCAACATCTGTATCATCAGCACCAACTGCAATAGCATTCCATGCTTGTGTAACACCTGCTGTAAAGCTAAAGCCATTCCAGTTTGGTGATGAGTAAGCCACTTGTGCTTTCCAATCAGCATACATAAAACCAGTACCAATACGGCCTAAAGTAGTTGTATTACCAGCTAAACCACCTGCACCAGCACCCACACCTAACAATGTCATGTCGTTTAAGATAGCGTCTGAAGCGAAAATACCTAAATCTTTACCTAACTTGATAGAGCCCCATGATTTGTCGCCGAATGTTAAGAATGCTTGACGATTTTCTTGGAAAGCGGCTGAACCAACACCTTGCAATGATTGTGCACCAGCACTACGTGTTGATGAACCTGGGTTGATTGAGATGGTGAAACCAACGTCTAAATCGTTTTGGCGTGTTTTACCAGAAACTGATAGATAGTTAGGTAGCAAACCTGTTGTGATGTTTGATTGTGAGCTATCTGTGCCACCGCCTAATGGTTCATTAGTGCCGCCAAAGAATACACCACCATAACCAGCACCGTGTTGATCACCGCTAGTGTTTGTGTGTGTGTAGTATGTATTTACAATACCACCAATGTCTAATGTCCAATCGCCTGCTGGAATCATGATGCCAGCGTTAGCGCTTGATGCGCCAGCTAGTAAAGCTGCTGCAACTGCTAATTTAATTGTGTTATTCATATAAATCTCCAAGTTTTTTGTTTCTAAAAGGTTTGCTGCTTGTTTAAAACTTAAAATCGTACTGCTAAAATACCCTCGTTTTTAAAACCTTATTATTGCTATAACCCAGTACCAAAAACGAGAAAGTTCGCGAACTCTCTCAGATTTTATTTATAAATTTGTTTATAGTGCAAATTTACATTTATTTACTAAGAAGGTGCTACTAGTATGCCTAAAGATGGCTTTTAAGGGCAAGTGTTTTGTGGCTTTATGACACAGTTATATGCAAATGTTGTAAAAGTGCAACAGTTGGGGTTGGTAGGAGCGATTTTTAAATCGCGAAGGTTTGTGAGAATAGGCTACGTTGCTGTTCGCGATCTGAAGATCGCTCCTACAAGATCAAGATCGCTCCTACTGGGGTTTGGTAGGAGCGATTTTTAAATCGCGAAGCTTTGGTAGGAGCGATTTTTAAATCGCGAAGCTTTGTGAAGGTTTGTGAAAGTTGGTTACGTTGCTGTTCGCGATCTGAAGATCGCTCCTACAAGATCAAGATCGCTCCTACAAATAACTTACCGTTGCTGTTCGCGATCTGAAGATCGCTCCTACGGTTAACAATTTGTGCGATTGCACGGTGTGGTAGGAGCGATTTTTAAATCGCGAAGGTTTGTGAAGGTTTGTGAAAGTTGGTTACGTTGCTGTTCGCGATCTGAAGATCGCTCCTACAAGATCAAGATCGCTCCTACAAATAACTTACAGCCAAACTGCATCCCAATGCGGATAATCACCTGCCTTCTTCACCAAACCTGCGCGGATTGGGTTTGCTACAATGTACCTCGCAATATTTAGAATATCTTCATCTTTGCGAATGGCGTGGTCGTAATAACCTGATTGCCATATTGGCTGACCGATTTGAATTGAGGCTTTTGATTTGATTGTTTTTATTAAGTTATGTAGCTGATGATTGTCGCCGAGCTGAAATAACCAGTGAAGGTGGTCTGGCATCACAACAAAAACCAAGGTTGTCGTATGTTTTTTTAGATCTGATTGTTTGAATATATTGATTACAATGCGCGCATTTTCAAAGACACCCAAAATTGGTGCACGATTTTTTGTGGTAAATGTAATGTGATAAATTTGATTAGGTTGTGAAAATCTGCCTAGCCTTAAGTTTTTTTGGTGCTTAATTTGCATGGCTCATTATATTTGGTCGCGGTGCTTTCGCGCAATACCACAGGCATAAGTACTGCTAATCATGCATAGCATGAAAGCATTACTAATTAATTGCGCTCCTACGGGATGCATTTGGTTACATAATTTACAATTACATTTTATTGAACGTAGGAGCGATATTTATATCGCGAACGCTTTGGTAGGAGCGATTTTTCACGTACGAATAATCTGCTTTAGCAGATATATTCTACGGGGAAGCCAATAGCTGGCTTAAATCGCGAAGGTTTGTGAGAATAGGCTACGTTGCTGTTCGCGATCTGAAGATCGCTCCTACAAGATCAAGATCGCTCCTACATAAACCTAAAAATACTCTTCCACCGCAAATAGCCTGCGGTGTTCGCGTATGGCAAATCTATCTGTCATGCCAGCAATATAATCCGCCACAGCGCGGGCTTTGTCGGCTTTGGCGTGTTGTTGAAATTCGTGCGGCATAAGTCCAATATCGCCTATAAACACGGTGAATAGCTCGCGGATAACGCGTTCTGCCTTGGCGCTCATGCGATTGACTTTATAATGTTGATATAAATTTTTGCGCAAAAATTGTTTTAAGGCTAAATTTTTTGCAGCCATGCCCTTGCTAAAGCCCACCAAATAAGGCGCTTGGCGTATGTCTTGAATATTTTTCGGTGCATTTTTGGCGATATTCGTGCTACTGTTTTCGCATAAATCGACCACCAGCACGTTAATCATCCTTCTTATCGTCTCGTGAATCAGCCGTTTTTGCTCGAGTTTGGGATATTTGGCTTTAACAATATCAAGCTGGGAGGCAAATAGCTCCACGTCTTGCAGTTGTTCAACAGTAATTAAGCCAGAGCGTAGGCCATCGTCAATATCGTGGTTGTTATAAGCGATTTCATCCGCAAAGTTGGTGAGTTGCGCCTCTAAGCTTGGTTGCGTTTTATTGATAAAGCGCGCGCCTACATCGCCCAATTGCTTGGCGTTTTTGATTGAGCAATGTTTGAGAATGCCTTCGCGCAGCTCAAATGTACAATTTAATCCATCAAATTCAGCGTAACGCTGCTCCAGCTTTTCTACCACACGCAACGATTGCAAATTATGCTCAAAACCGCCAAAGTCTTTCATGCAATCATTCAGTGCGTCTTGCCCAGCGTGGCCAAACGGCGTGTGGCCGAGATCGTGGGCTAGGGCAATGGCTTCAGTCAAATCCTCATGCAAGTTAAGCGTGCGGGCGATGCCGCGCGCCAGCTGGGCGACTTCTAAGCTGTGCGTAAGGCGGGTGCGAAATAAATCGCCTTCGTGATTTACAAATACTTGCGTTTTGTATTCTAAACGGCGAAACGCCGTAGAGTGGATGATGCGATCGCGATCGCGCTGAAAGGCGTTGCGTGATGGTGATTCAGGCTCTTCATGGCTACGGCCAAATGAGGTTTCTGGGTTGGCGGCGTATGGTGCGAGTATGCTCATGGATGGCTTGTTCGCGCAATACCACAGGCATAAGTACTGCTAATCATGCATAGCATGAAAGCATTACTAATAAATTGCGCTCCTACAAAATGCAGGCTGTAGGAGCGATTTTTAAATCGCGAAAATGCTTTGTTTAACATGTTGCTAAGGTTTCTTTTAATTTTGCCGCATCATAATCACTGGTAATTACCGCTTTGCCAATGCCTTGCTGCAACACCAGCCTAATTTTGCCGTTCTCTACTTTTTTATCAGATTGCATTAAATCCAGGTACTTTTCTGCGCCTAAATGAGGTGCCTTGAGAGGCAAGCTGGATGCGGCTAGTAGCGCATGTATTCTTTTTACTTCTACCTCGTTTAACCAGCCCATGCGTTGCGATAAATCCGCCGCTAACATGGTGCCAGCCGCCACCGCCTCACCGTGCAGCCACACGCCATAGCCCATGGCGTTTTCAATGGCATGACCAAAAGTATGGCCTAAATTAAGCAAGGCGCGCTCGCCCGTTTCATGTTCATCCGCAGCAACTACCTCCGCTTTGTTTTTACAGGAGCGATATATGGCAACCATGGCCACGGCTTCATCTAGCGCCATGAGCTTGCTCATATTCACTTCAAGCCAATCAAAAAATTCAGCATCGCGAATCAAGCCATATTTAATGACTTCGGCCATGCCTGCAGAAAGTTCGCGCTTTGGCAAAGTTTGTAAAGTATCAATATCGGCCAGCACCACTTTAGGCTGATAAAACGCGCCTATCATGTTTTTGCCCAGTGGATGATTGATACCCGTTTTGCCGCCAACGCTAGAATCCACTTGCGATAATAGGGTAGTGGGGATTTGGATGAACGGCACACCACGTAAATAGGTAGCGGCGGCATAGCCTGTTAAATCACCGATTACGCCGCCGCCAAGCGCGATTAAAGTAGTGCTGCGCTCGCAACGATTTTTGAGCAAAGCATCGTAAATTGAGTTAAGCGTTTCACTATTTTTATACGCTTCGCCATCTGGCAGAATAATTTCTATCACACTCACACCCGCATCGCGCAAAGGCTGTGCGAGTTTTTCAAGATATAGCGGCGCAACGGTGGTGTTGGTCACAATTGCGACTTGCTTGCGCTTTAAATGCGGCAGTATTAAATCTGCTTGAGTGAGTAAGCCTGATCCAATATGGATTGGATAAGTGCGATCGCCAAGCGCTACGAGTAGTGTTTGCATCATGGTTATTTTAAAGCTTTTATTTTAAAGCTTTTATTTTGTAATTGGGTTAACGATTTTTCTATCTGACTAAGTATGTTTGTCACAGGCTGATTGCCAGTATCAAAAATCAACGTCGCTATTTGCGTGTACAGCGGGTTACGCTCTGCGTAAAGTTGCTCTAGTTTAACGCGAATATCTACATTTTGCAGCAGCGGCCGATGTTTATCGTTGCGCATTCTATGCCATAGCTCGTTCACGTTGGCGTGTAGGTAAATATTAGTGCCGCCAGCTTGCAGCAAGTTTCGATTCTCTTCTGTAATCACCGCGCCTCCGCCAGTGGCCATCACAATATTATCGAGCTGTGTTAGCTCTTCAATCACCGCAGTTTCACGCTTACGAAAACCCGCTTCGCCTTCTAGCTCGAAAATAATAGGTATTTTTACACCAGTGCGTTTTTCAATTTCATGATCGGTATCGTAAAATGTTTTGCCCAAATTTTTGGCCAGCAGCCTACCAATGGTGGTTTTACCCGCACCCATTAAGCCTATAAAAAAAATGTTATTGGTATTGTCTTGCAAACTATTCTTGACCACAATAAAAAATGCCTATCACGTAATGATAGGCATTTTAAGGCAAAGCGAGCGTTCTGTCAGGTATGTGTTATTTTTAAGCTATCTCAAGCCCAAACTTTCATCCATAATTTTTGGGGTGATGAAAATTAGCAGTTCAGTTTTATCTTCTACTTTAGATCTACGTTTAAACGCATTGCCAATAATAGGCAAATCTCCAAAGAAAGGCACTTTATCAACATCGTTACGTTCAGTTTGCTCGTAAATTCCACCCAATACAGCCGTTTCACCGTTAGCCACTAACACTTGAGTAGTCACATTCTGTGTGTCAATAGAAGGTACACCAGCAAATACTTGCCCTACCCTTTCTTTTCTCACGTCCAAGTCCATAATAATTTTATCATCTGGGGTAATTTGTGGCGTCACCTCTAAGCTCAGCACCGCCTCTTTGAAGGACACTGTTGCTGCACCGCTACTAGAAGCCTCTAAATAGGGGATTTCTGTGCCTTGGGCAATTTTAGCTTTTTGCTGATTAGCTGTTGTAACACGCGGACTAGAAACCACCTTGCCGCGCTTGTCGCTTTCAAGTGCCGTTAGCTCCAAATTGAGTAATAATCCTGCAGGCAACCTAAATAAACTGAATGCCACACTACCAAATGCGTTTGCAACAGGCAAATTTGAATTTAAACCCCCAGTACCCGCCGTTATACCTCCAGGGCCAGTAGTTGTAGTTGCAGATGTTTGATTTAGGCTTCCGCCAATAAATGTTGTTGTTTTACCTGAGTTAGCTTGAGACTGTACGCCAAATCTTGCTCCAAGTTCTTTACTAAATTTTTCGTCAGCCAATACTAAGCGCGATTCGATCATTACTTGTCTCACTGCAACGTCAGTTTTATTGATAATGGCCTGAATTGCTTCTAGTTTTTTCGCCGTATCTTGTACAAATAGGGTGTTAGTACGTGGATCCATCACTGCGCTACCACGTTTAGATAAAATGCTTTTGTTTTGCCCGCTAGAGCCACCACCAGCCCCACCGCCTAATAAAATGCTTCTAAAGGCTTCAGCTTTTTGATATTTAAGGGTGAACACCTCTGTGCGTAACGGCTCTAGATCTTCAATCGCATTGACTGCCTCTAACTGTGCTTTTTCTTTAGCAGCGACTTCTTCAGCAGGCGCCACAGTAATCACATTGCCTATTTTACGCATCGTGAGGCCTTTATTTTGCATAATAATATCCATAGCATGATCCCATGGCACATCCTTGAGTCTTAAAGTGATATTACCTGTCACGGTATCACTAGCAATAATATTTAACCCTGTAAAATCTGCAATCACTTGCAATACAGAACGCACTTCAATATTTTGAAAGTTTAGCGAGAGCTTTTCGCCCGCATAGCCTGGTTTGGAGCCTTTAACCAATTTATTTGGGTCTTCAATCACTTGGCGCACATCAATAATAAACTTGTTGTCCGCTTGATAAGCAGATTGCTCCCAATTGCCTTTTGGCTCGATTATCATACGACCATTTTTACCCTGTTTCATGGTATCCACGTATAACACTGGCGTATTAAAGTTAATCACGTTTAAGCGGCGTTGTAATTCAGCGGGCACATCGGTGTTCACAAAATCTACAATAAGTAACTTGCCTTTTTGCTTAATATTAATGCCTGTATTTGGGTCTGACAAATCAACAATAATGCGGCCTTCACCATTTTTACCGCGTGCAAAGTCAACATTAGAAATGGCATGTGCTTGATTAGTAATTTTAGCCTCTGCGAAACGTGTTTCCGTTGCGACTGTGCCAACGCCAGCCTCATTACC
>JAYVRE010000132.1:0-8682 GCA_043776535.1 Methylotenera sp.
ATCCCCGCCGATTTTGGTGGCGAGCGCTTATTAGAAGCGGAAAACTTGCTAAAAAGCATGCTCTCTAATCCAAGCGTTCAAGGACGAGCCTGCAACTCAACATCCATGCGCCTATCAGGCATATATGGCAAAGGACGTTTATATTTGGTAAATATGGCAAAAGAACTTGCTAAGTGGCCAAAAGAGAACCATTGGAGCAACCGCATCCATCGCGATGACGCAGCAAACTTCATCGCGTTTATGGTCGAAAAAGCCGCAAATAATCAACAAGTTGCAGATTTATATATTGTCACAGATGATATGCCAACTCAGCAATATGAGGTGCTGACTTGGCTAGCACATCAGCAAGGTATTAATACTTCCACCTATCAAGCGCCAATTGCACAAGGCGGCAAGCGCCTAAGTAACCAGCATTTGCGCAAAACAGGCTTTGAGTTGCAATACCCTAATTACCAAGCGGGTTATAGTGACATTTTGCAAAACTTATGAAAACTATTTTTTTATTCTGCTTTTTATTTTCAAGCTTTAGCGTACAAGCCTTTGATGAACAAGATTTTTCTGCTTGGCTTAAAGAGCTTAAGGCGGAAGCTAGAGTAGCGCATATTTCCTCCAAAACCATCAAAAATACCTTTAAAAAAGCACAATATTTACCGCAAGTAATTGTGCTAGATAGAGCGCAGCCTGAGTTTATTTCTCCATTTTTAAATTATGTGAACAAGCGCGTAACGCCAAGTACAATAGCTTTAGGCAGCGCTATGCTGCAACAACACGCAGCAATTTTAAATCAAGTTGAAACCAATTATGGCGTGCCAAAAACTGTACTTGTAGCTTTTTGGGGTTTAGAGACACACTATGGCGAAAACAAGGGCAATTTTAATTCGCCTTCCGCCCTGATGACCTTAGCATTTGAGGGTCGTCGAGCGCAGTTTTTTCGTGGTCAATTGCTCGATACCATGCGTATTATCGATGCAGGCCATAACAATGTAGCAGGTATGCGCGGTTCATGGGCGGGCGCCATGGGGCACATGCAATTTATGCCTTCCACATTGCTTAAACACGGTGTAGATGCTGACGGTGATGGTCGTATTAATATTTGGACATCATTGCCTGATGCGTTTGCCTCAGCCGCAAATTACTTGGCAAAAACGGGATGGCGTAAAGATGAGCCAGCAATAAAAGAAGTAAAATTACCAGCAAATTTTGATTATAGCTTGGCGCAGCTTAGTAATAGAAAAAGCGTGGCCGATTGGGTAAAGTTGGGTGTTTTTTCCAGTGACGAAAGTGCAATGCCAGCACTAGATAATGTGGCAATTGTATTGCCGCAGGGTTATAAAGGCCCTGCGTTTATGGTGTTCTGCAATTTCGATGTGATGATGGATTGGAATCGTTCAGTCAATTACGCACTATCGGTGGCGCATCTGGCTAATCAATTTGTGGTGTATAAGCCCATTATTGCGGGTGATGAGGCTGAAAAAGAAGGCTTAAGTTTTAATCAAATTTGGGCGCTGCAAGGCAAATTAAACGAGTTGGGTTTTGATTGCGGTGAACCAGATGGCTTTCCTGGTTTTAAAACACAAGCGGCGATAAGACAATATCAAGCCAGTAAACTCCTGCCGCAAGATGGTTACGCCAGCCCCAGCTTATATCAGCAATTATTGCAGCCTTAATTTGCACCTAAGCCTCTAATACGCTAAAATTCGGCCTCACAAAACATTTAGGCGGTTAGCTCAGTTGGTTAGAGCGCTTGGTCGACATCCAAGAGGTCACCAGTTCGAATCTGGTACTGCCTACCAAAAATTAATTAAACGGAAAATTGCATGCCTGTAATTCGCTTGCCAGATGGCTCACAACGCAGCTTTGATGCACCTGTTAGCGTGGCCGATGTAGCCATGAGTATTGGTGCGGGGCTTGCTAAAGCGGCACTAGCGGGCAAGGTTAACGATAAAATTGTGGATACCAGCTTTGTTATCGAAGCAGACAGCGATTTAGCGATTATTACCGATAAATCGGACGATGGTCTCGAGATTATTCGCCATTCCACCGCGCATTTATTGGCTTACGCAGTAAAAGAGTTGTTTCCAGATTGCCAAGTGACCATTGGCCCTGTGATTGAAAATGGCTTTTTTTACGATTTTTCGTATAAGCGTTCGTTTACGCCCGAGGATTTAGCGGCAATTGAAAAGAAAATGCAGGAATTGGCGAAAAAAGATGAGCCAGTCACGCGTAAAGTGTTGCCGCGTGATGAGGCGGTGGCTTACTTTAAATCAATTAACGAACATTACAAAGCAGAAATTATCGCGTCGATTCCTGCCAATGAAGATGTTTCGCTGTATTCCGAAGGTGCATTTACCGACTTGTGTCGTGGCCCACACGTGCCGAATACTGGCAAGTTAAAAGCCTTTAAACTCATGAAGTTAGCAGGCGCTTACTGGCGTGGCGACAGCAATAACGAGATGTTGCAGCGTGTTTATGGTACGGCTTGGCGCAACAAAGAAGAGTTGGACGCGTATTTATTTCAGCTGGAAGAAGCGGAAAAACGCGACCATCGCAAACTCGGCAAGCAGCTGGATTACTTTCATATGCAAGACGATGCACCTGGTATGGTGTTTTGGCATCCGCGCGGCTGGAGCATTTGGCAAGAAATTGAGCAATATATGCGCCAAATGTTTATCGATTACAACTACCAAGAAGTGCGCACGCCGACCATTTTGGACAGAAGCCTGTGGGAGAAATCTGGCCATTGGGAAAATTATCGCGAAGGCATGTTCGTCACCAGCTCTGAAAGTCGCGATTACGCTGTAAAACCGATGAATTGCCCGGGCCATGTGCAAATTTTTAATAGCAGCTTGCATAGCTATCGCGATTTGCCTTTGCGCTTGGCTGAATTTGGCTCTTGCCACCGCAACGAGCCATCTGGCGCGCTGCACGGCTTAATGCGCGTGCGCGGCTTTACGCAAGATGATGCACATATTTTTTGTACCGAAGAACAAGTGGAAACCGAAGTTGCCGACTTCATCAAAATGCTCTACAAAGCTTATGGCGATTTTGGTTTTAAAGATGTATTGGTGAAATTATCCACCCGACCTGAAAAGCGCATTGGCAGCGATGCGGATTGGGATAAAGCCGAAAAATCACTGGCGAATGCTTTAAAAATCAATAACCTAGATTTTGAATATCAGCCAGGTGAAGGCGCATTTTACGGCCCGAAAATTGAATTCACGCTAAAAGATTCGCTCGGTCGTTTGTGGCAATGCGGAACTATACAATTAGACCCCAACTTACCAGAACGCTTGGGCGCGGAATATGTGGCTGAGGACAATAGCCGTAAACGCCCTGTCATGTTGCACCGCGCCATTGTTGGCTCAATGGAACGCTTTATTGGTATTTTGATTGAAAATTACGCAGGTGCGATGCCGCTGTGGTTAGCGCCCGTGCAGGCGATGGTGTTGAATATTTCGGAAGGTCAAGCTGATTACGTGCGCCAAGTTGTTGAAACATTAAAGAAATCTGGCATCAGATGCGAATATGACTTGAGAAATGAGAAGATAACCTATAAAATACGCGAACATTCAATGCAAAAGATGCCTTATTTGCTGGTTGCAGGTGAGCGCGAAATGCAGAATGGACATGTAGCCGTGCGTAACAGAAAAGGTGAAGACCTAGGTTCTATGCCGATTAGCGAGCTAATTGCTCGTTTGAAAGCAGAAGTGGAAACGAAGGTTTGAGTGGCTTTTTTGTAGTCGCGCGGTTTAATTATTTGGAGAAATTGATATAGCACAAGACAAAGATACGCGAATTAACGGCGATATTACCGCAGCCGAAGTTCGTTTGGTGGGCATAGAAGGCGAGCCGCTAGGCATTGTAAGCTTACGCGAAGCCTTTGCAAAAGCAGAAGAAGCGGATATTGATTTGGTAGAAATTGCGCCAAATGCTGTGCCCCCAGTGTGCAGATTAATGGATTACGGTAAGTTTAAGTATGCTGAGAGTAAACGTCAGCATGAGCAAAAACTTAAGCAAAAGCAAGTGGTTATTAAAGAAATTAAGTTTCGGCCAGGCACTGATGACGGCGATTACAACATTAAAGTACGTAACATCATCCGCTTTTTGGGTGAGGGCGATAAAGCTAAGATTACATTAAGATTTAGAGGACGCGAGATTACGCACCAAGAGTTTGGTTTGGCGTTATTGAGACGCGTAGAAGCAGATTTGCAAGAACATGCAGTGGTGGAGCAGTTTCCTAAAATGGAAGGCCGCCAAATGGTGATGGTGCTAGCGCCTAAGAAAATTGAAAAACCAGTGACAAAACCAGCAGCAGCAAAAGCACCTAAAGTAGCAAAAGCAGTTTCAGCTGAAAAGATAGAAGAAAAAGTAACAGCAACAGAATAAATAAATAATGTTTTAACATTATTTAAAATAAAAAGTTTTACCCTAGACGATACGGCTTAAACGGCATGCCTAAGCGTTCTTAATCAACTCTCAAAGGAGAAAAAAATGCCAAAAATGAAAACAAAGAGCAGCGCCAAAAAGCGCTTTAAGTTCTTAGGAAACGGCAAAGTGAAACGTACGCATTCACATTTACGCCATATCTTAACGAAGAAAACTACCAAGCAAAAACGTAAATTGCGCGGCACTTCGATCATCTCACCAACAGACATCAAACGCGTTCGCGCCATGATGCCAACAAGATAAGGAGACCGATATGCCTAGAGTAAAACGTGGAGTCACGGCCAGAGCCCGTCACAAAAAAGTATTAAATGCCGCTAAAGGTTATCGCGGTCGTCGTAAAAACGTTTACCGCGTTGCCAAGCAAGCGGTAATGAAAGCTGGTCAATATCAATACCGTGATCGCCGTCAGAAAAAACGTCAATTCCGCACGCTTTGGATTGCCCGTATTAACGCTGGCGCTCGTGAGTTAGGTTTAACGTACAGCCGCTTTATGAATGGCTTGAAAAAAGCCTCAGTTGAAGTGGATCGTAAAGTATTAGCCGATTTGGCGGTGTTTGATAAAGCGGCATTTGCCAAATTAGTCGAGACAGCTAAAGCAGGATTGTCCGCGTAATCTAGACCGCAATCATAGCAATTTTAAAAAAAGAGGCCACGGCCTCTTTTTTTATGATATTTAAAATTATTTATTGATAATCAAGCAGTTAAACGCTAACAAATCTTCTACTTTAAGTTAAAATAACGCATGGAAAATTTAGAATATCTTATTTCAGCATCACAGACTGATTTTTCGGCTTGCGCGGACATGCCCGCTCTGGAAAATGCAAAAGCAAAGTATCTTGGTAAAACAGGCGCGTTAACAGATGCGCTAAAAGGCTTGGGTAAGCTGTCAAACGAAGAGCGCCCAGCTGCTGGTGCTGCTATTAATGTGGTCAAGCAAGCGATTGAGGCCGCTTTAAATGCGCGGCGCGAGGCAATTTTAAATGCTGCACAAGCGCAACAACTAGCGCAAGAATCGATTGATGTGACATTGCCCGCTCGTGCGCAAGCGCAGGGTGGTCTGCACCCTGTCACTTTAACTTTGCAACGTATCGAGCAACTGTTTCACTCGATTGGCTTTGATGTAGCGACTGGCCCAGAAATCGAAACCGATTTTTATAATTTTACCGCCTTAAATATCCCCGAGAATCATCCTGCACGTGCCATGCACGACACGTTTTATGTTGACGACAACAACGTTTTAAGAACGCATACATCGCCTGTGCAAATTCACTACATGGAAAATAAAGAACCTCCTTTAAAGATTATCGCACCAGGTCGTGTTTACCGCGTGGATTCTGATGCCACGCACTCGCCCATGTTTCATCAAGTAGAAGGCTTGTGGGTGGATGAAAATATCAGCTTTGCCAATCTTAAAGGCGTAGTACAAGATTTCCTGCAAAAATTCTTTGAGCGTGACGATTTGGTCGTGAGATTCCGCCCTTCATTTTTCCCATTCACCGAGCCATCGGCCGAGATAGATATGAGCTGGAACGGCGGCTGGCTGGAGATTGGCGGCTGCGGCATGGTGCATCCAGATGTGTTTAAGCACGTGAACATCGACAGTGAAAAATATCGCGGTTTTGCCTTTGGTTTGGGCGTAGAACGCCTCGCCATGTTGCGTTACGGCGTGAATGATTTACGCCACTTTTTTAATAATGATTTGCGTTTTTTAAGCCAATTCAACAAATAAATAACTAGAACTTTTAAATTTAAAATCCTATGCAATTTTCAGAAAACTGGTTACGCACTTTTGTCGATATCAAACTTAATTCGGTCGAATTAAGCCACGCCTTAACCATGGCAGGGCTAGAGGTGGAAGGTTCGCAGCCCGCTGGTGCGGTGTTTGAGCGCGTCGTGATCGGCGAGATTATTGAAGCCAGCAAACACCCAGACGCAGATCGATTGCAGTTGTGCAAGGTCAATATCGGCACAGAAACATTGCAAATAGTGTGCGGCGCTTCTAACGCTAGAGTTGGCATCAAAGTACCGTGTGCGCTAGTAGGGGCGGCCTTGCCAGGCATGGTGATTACGCAAGCAAAAGTGCGCGGTGTGGATTCATTTGGCATGTTGTGCTCAAGTAAAGAATTGGGTTTATCGGCAGAGGCTGCTGGTTTGCTAGAGCTGCCAAATGATGCGCCAATTGGTACCGATATTCGGGAATATTTAGATTTAAACGACAATTTACTCACCCTAAAACTCACGCCAAACCGTGCCGATTGCTTAAGCATTTTAGGCATTGCACGTGACGTGGCGGCCATTACTGGCGCTTCGCTAAGTTTGCCAAAAGTTACGTCTGCAAGCATCGCATCGCAACGCACTTTTGCCGTATTGGTGAATGCACCGCAAGCCTGCCCCGCCTATTATGGCCGCGCGATTGAAGGTGTGAATGCCCAAGCCAAAACGCCCGATTGGATGGTGCGCAACCTTGAGCGCAGCGGCGTGCGTAGCATTAGCGCGATTGTTGATATTACTAATTACGTGCTTTTAGAGCTCGGCCAGCCCATGCATGCCTTTGATTTAGCCAAGTTGGGTGACCATATTACAGTGCGTTTTGCAAAAGCAGGCGAATCGCTTAAATTGTTGAACGATACCGAAGTGAAATTGCAAGACACCGATTTGGTGATTGCTGACATCAGCGGCCCGATAGCACTGGCGGGCATTATGGGCGGCGAACCGACTTCTGTGACTGATTCTACAAAGGATATTTTCTTAGAAAGTGCGTTTTTTACGCCCGATGCAATCGCTGGCAAAGCCCGCCGATTAGGCTTGAGCACCGATTCGTCGTATAGATTTGAGAGGGGCGTAGATTTCGGCAATACGTTGAACGCGCTTGAGCGTGCCACTGGGCTTATATTGGAAATTTGTGGCGGTAAAGCAGGCTCAATCACCAAAGCAGTAACGGCCTTTCCCGTGCGCAACATTGTTAATTTGCGCCAAAAACGCTTGCTCTCGGTATTGGGCATTACCATTCCGCAAAAAACGGTGGGCACATTACTCGCACAATTAGGCTTTGAATATTCTGAAACTGCAGATGGTTTTTCAGTGCAAGCGCCGAGTTATCGCTTCGACATTACACGCGAGGAAAACTTAATCGAGGAAATCGCGCGTCTGCATGGCTACGATAAAATTCCAGCGATTGCGCCAGAAGCCGCATTAAATATCCTATCTGCGCCAGAGGTCGCATGGAATAAGGCTGCTATGGCAGGTGTTTTGTGCTCGCAAGGCTATCAAGAGATCATCACTTACAGCTTTGTGGATGAAAGTTGGGAGCGCGATTTGATGGCAAACACTGCGCCAATCGCACTTAAAAACCCAATCGCCAGCAATATGAGTGTGATGCGTAGCAGCCTGTGGGGCGGTTTGTTAGATGCGCTCACCTACAATTTAAATCGCAAGCAAGAGCGCGCCATGTTATTTGAAGTTGGCGCCAGCTATTTTGCTGATAACAACAGTTATAAAGAAGCAACACAAGTTTCTGGCTTATGCTACGGCGCTTTTCAGCCAGAGCAGTGGGCCAGTGCAGTGCGCGATGTCGATTTTTACGATGTTAAAGCCACGGTAGATAGTTTAACGCACAATCTAGCAGAGTATCGCCAAGAAGCACACCCAGCTTTGCATCCAGGCCAATCGGCGCGCGTTTACTTAGATAACAAGCCAATCGGCTGGCTGGGCAAGTTGCATCCAAAATGGCAGCAGCAATATAGCCTGCCAAAAAACACAGTATTGTTTGAGTTAGCGCTTGCGCCACTTATGCAAACGCAGTTGGCAAATTATCAAGAAGTGTCTAAATTTTTGCCCGTGCGGCGCGATATTGCCGTGGTGGTAGATGCTAATTTACCCGTTCAGGCTATAGTTGATGCAGTAAATGCTGCTAAAATTTCCCTAGTGCAACAAATACAACTCTTTGATATTTATCAAGGAAAAGGTATTGCAGAAAACAAAAAAAGCCTTGCGTTTCTTGTACTTATGCAAGATACTCATAAAACTTTGTTGGATATTGAAGCAGAGACAGCAATGGCCGAACTGCTAAAATTATTAGAAAATCAATTCGGCGCAACGTTACGCAATTAAGTTATTTATCAAATAAGAATTAAAGCTCAGGGGATTTGCATGACATTAACAAAGGCTGATTTGGCCGATTTATTATTTGAGCAAGTAGGCTTAAATAAACGTGAGGCAAAAGACATGGTAGAAGCG
>JAYVRE010000133.1:0-8679 GCA_043776535.1 Methylotenera sp.
CATTGAGTCCACTTTTTTTTCGCCAAGACTTCTATAATTTGGCTTAAAAACCGAGCAAAATCGCCTAGTGTGTGATTAAATAGGCAAACTAAAATATCAAGGTAAAACATGGTTAAACCTGCCTACAAACGCATTCTACTTAAACTCTCTGGCGAGGCACTAATGGGCGATGACGCTTATGGCATTAACCGCGATACGATTAGCAATATCGTCGAACAAATTAAAGAAATTGTGGATTTAGGTGTAGAAGTGGCGGTGGTAATTGGTGGCGGTAATATCTTTCGTGGTGTTGCGCCTGCTGCAGAGGGTATGGATAGAGCTACAGCGGATTATATGGGCATGCTGGCGACAGTCATGAATGCGCTGGCGCTGCAAGATGCAATGCGCCATATTGGTGTAGAGGCGCGCGTACAAAGCGCGCTGGGTATAGAGTTTGTGGAATCATACGTGCGCGCCAAAGCTTTGCGCGCACTTGAAAAAGGCCGTGTGGTGATTTTTGGTGCTGGCACGGGCAATCCATTTTTTACCACCGATACCGCAGCCGCCTTACGTGGCGCGGAGATTAACGCGGAAATTGTGCTAAAAGCCACCAAAGTAGAAGGCATCTACAGCGCAGATCCAAAAAAAGATAGCAAAGCCACGCTATACGAAACGGTAACATTTGATGAAGCGATAGCCAAAAAACTACAAGTGATGGATGCAACCGCTTTTACACTTTGCCGTGATCAAAAATTACCTATCGCAGTGTTTAATATATTTAAAGCGGGTGCGCTTAAACGTGTGGTCATGGGTGAAAAAGAAGGTACTCGAGTAGTGATTTAAGAAAAAGTAGTAATCTAAGAAAAGTAGTGATTAGAAATGTTGGGAGAAAGTGAATGTTAGAAGACTTAAAAAAAACTGCAGATCAAAAAATGCAAAAATCGTTAGAATCACTTAAAAATGATTTGGCAAAAGTGCGTACTGGCCGCGCCCATATTGGCCTGCTAGACCATGTTATGGTGGAATATTACGGGTCGATGGTGGCAGTAAACCAAGTGGCAAACGTAAATTTAGGCGATTCTCGCACAATTAATGTACAGCCATACGAAAAAAACATGATTGGTAAGGTAGAAAAGGCCATTCGTGATTGCGATTTGGGCTTAAACCCAGCTACCAATGGCGATTTAATTCGCGTGCCAATGCCTATGTTGACTGAAGAGCGCCGCCGTGATTTAACCAAAATAGTACGTGTTGAGGCCGAAGGCGCAAAAGTGGCTATTCGTAATGTGCGCCGTGATGCTAACGATACGCTTAAAAAACTGCTCAAAGACAAAGAAATTAGTGAAGATGACGAGCGTCGCGTGCAAGATGATGTGCAAAAAATGACAGATAAAGCCGTTATTGAAGTAGATAGGCTGCTGCAAGTCAAAGAAATTGATTTAATGGCAGTATGATTTTAAAGGGTTATTCATTGGGTTTATTTACCAGCTCTACACAAACAATTCCAGCTTCGGCGGAGATTCCAAATCACATTGCAGTGATTATGGATGGCAATGGACGCTGGGCTAGAAAGCGCTTCCTACCTCGCGTTGCTGGCCATAAGCGTGGCGTAGAAACGGTGCGTGATTTAGTCAAGCAGTGCGCAACACTCAATGTAAAATTCCTCACACTGTTTGCCTTTAGCAGTGAAAATTGGCGGCGCCCTGATGATGAAGTCTCATTTTTAATGGGCTTGTTTATGGATGCATTAAAGCGTGAAGTCACTAAGTTGCATGAAAATAACATTCGTCTCATTTTAATAGGCGACCGCAGTCGGTTTAGTGTAGAGCTAATCGCTCAAATAGAGGCTTCAGAAGAACTTACTGCGAATAATACTGGCTTAACTTTAACTATTGCTGCCAATTACGGTGGGCGTTGGGATATTTTACAGGCGACTAATCGCATGATTACCGCCGATACCAATAAAAAGAAACCCTATACTGAAGATGACTTAACGCCATATTTAGCCATGAATTATGCGGCCGAACCTGATTTATTTATTCGCACGGGCGGCGAAAAGCGTGTGAGTAATTTTTTACTTTGGCAATTGGCTTATACAGAATTTTATTTTACCGATACGCTTTGGCCTGATTTTAATGCTGAGGCTTTTCAAACGGCCATCAGATCTTACCAACAACGTGAGCGCCGTTTTGGCCGCACTAGTGAACAATTATCTGGCGAGCAACTTTCTCACAAATAACTATTATGCTTAACTTTTTCTATGCTTAGCCTTTCTTATGCTTAAGACTCGCATCATCACCGCGCTGATATTAATTGCTGGCTTTATTCCTGCGCTGTTTTTGTTGTCTAATACTTATTGGGCGCTGGCAATGCTGGTGCTCTCGTTAATGGCCTTGTATGAGTGGGCGAGCATGATTAAGCTCTCACCAACACAGCGTAATATTTACTTAGTGATTGCTGCAATTGCGGGCTTGATAGTAGTGACTTTGATTGAAAAAGTCGGTTTTCATGTGTTCTTTTTCAAGTCTTTGTTAGTATTTTTTGCTACTGCATTATTTTGGATATTAATCGTGCCATTTTGGCTTAAAACAAGGTGTGTTATAAGCAATAAATGGGTGATGACTGTACTTGGTTTAGCATTAATTTTGCCGCTTTGGTTAGCGCTAATATGTGCTAAAAGTGCAGACCCATGGCTGTTGCTAGCGCTATTAGCGACAATTTGGATAGCTGATACCGCAGCCTATTTTGCAGGTAAAAACTTTGGCAAGCACAAGCTTGCGCCTAACATTAGCCCAGGCAAAACATGGGAGGGCGTTTGGGGCGCATTGCTAGGCGTTACCTTGTTTGCAGCTATTTTATTGTGTGGATTTGATTTTTATAATGCAGCACTATTCCCACTGCTTTGGAGTGTGACTATTTTAGGTGTGATTGGCGATTTGTTTGAATCGATGATGAAGCGCCAAGCCAATATTAAAGATAGCGGTGATTTGTTGCCTGGCCATGGTGGCATTTTAGATCGTATTGACGGCATTATTCCTAGCTTGCCGATTGCGATTTTAATGATTTACGTTTATCACTACGCCAGTAATTTTTTCGGGGTGGTGGCCTAAAGTGCAAAACGTCACCATTTTAGGCAGCACAGGTACTATTGGATTGCAAACTTTAGATGTAATTGCTCGCCATGCCAATGAATACAAAGTGTTCGCGCTTGCGGCCAATTCAAATGTAGATGCACTATTCAAGCAATGTCTTCAATTTAAACCTGAAATCGCGGTACTGTTAGATGAGAAAGCCGCAGCTAATTTACGCGTAAAACTTAAGTCGCACCAGTGTCAAACGGAAGTCATTTCTGGCATGACGGGTTTAGAGCAAGTTTCTAGCGACACACAAGTCAATATCGTGATGGCCGCTATTGTCGGTGCGGCTGGCCTTAGACCTGCCATAGCGGCGGCGCGGTCAGGCAAGCGTATTTTGCTTGCTAATAAAGAAACCTTGGTGATGGCGGGCAGCTTGTTTATGCAAGCGGTAAAAGACGGTGGCGCGACTTTGTTGCCAATTGATAGCGAGCATAACGCCATTTTTCAGGTAATGCCGCCACAATACTTACAACACTTGGCCGATGGTGGTGTTAAAAAAATCATTCTCACCGCTTCTGGTGGGCCTTTTAGGAAATACACGCAAGAGCAATTAGCTAACGTTACGCCAGAGCTGGCACTAAAACATCCCAATTGGGTGATGGGCGCAAAAATCACCATTGATTCTGCAACCCTGATGAATAAAGGGCTAGAGGTCATTGAGGCGCATTGGCTATTTAATGCTAAACCTAGTCAAATTGAAGTAATCGTACATCCGCAAAGCATCATTCATTCGATGGTGGAATATATTGACGGCAGTATTTTGGCGCAGCTTGGCAACCCCGATATGCGTACGCCGATTGCCTATGCGCTAGGTTACCCTAACCGCATTGAATCGGGCGTAGCATCTCTTAATTTGCTAGAAATCGCCAAGCTGGAGTTTGAGACACCTGATGTTAAGCGCTTCCCTTGCCTGCAATTGGCCTACGATGCGCTAGAAGCGGGTGGCACCGCACCCGCCATACTCAATGCGGTCAACGAGCTGGCAGTGGCTGCATTTTTGAGCAAACAAATACACTTTTTAGATATTGCTACAATAATAGAAAAAGCGCTCAATAGCATTGAATCTACCCCTGTTACCTCCTTAGAGCAGCTTATCGCCGTGGATGAAACAGCGAGAAGCTTTGCCCGCACAAACATGATGAATAGCGATGCCAAGCGAGTAATGACAGCATGATGACCATACTTGCATTTATTATCACGATTGGTTTGTTGGTCACTATTCACGAATACGGTCATTTTCAAGTGGCGCGTTGGTGTAATGTTAAAGTGCTGCGCTTTTCAATTGGTTTTGGCAAACCACTTTGGCAAAAAACATTTGGCAAAGATAATACAGAGTTCGTGCTAGCGGCGATTCCATTGGGTGGTTTTGTTAAAATGCTTGATGAGCGTGAGCAGCAAGCTGAAGAAAACCCAGTGCCGCAATCCGAAGCAGATTTAAAGCGTGCGTTTAACCGACAAAGCGTGTGGAAGCGCATTGCTATTGTATTGGCAGGGCCTGTAGCCAACTTATTATTAGCGATTGTGTTGTATTGGGGCTTGTTTATGCTGGGCGTGACTGGTATGCGCCCCATTGTTGGTGTGGTTGTAGATAATAGCCTAGCCGCACAAGCCAGTCTAAAGACTGGTGAAGTTATTCAAAAAATAGCGGGGAAACCAGTATCTACGTGGCAAGAGGCGCGTTGGCTATTATTAGAAGAATCACTCGAAAACAAATTGGTAGAGATTGAGGCGGTTAACAACAATAATGAGTTACTGCAACACACACTTAGTTTTGAGGGTGTTAATAACGATGCCGAAATTGATATACTTAAAAAAATCGGTTTGGATGTATTTAAACCAAAAATTCCTGCGGTAATAGGCGAGATTTTAACTGACAGCGCCGCAGAAAAAGCAGGCTTTATGCCAAATGACAAAATTTTGCAGATTGACAATGTTGTAACGGACGATTGGGAGCAGGTGGTCAATATCATCAAACTTAGCCCCAACAAAAAATTACAATTTGAAATTAAACGCGGACAAGAAATAGTGCAAATTGCCGCAACACCAGAGGCCATTAAAGAAAACAAACAAACCATAGGCAGAATGGGCGCAGGCGTAAAGCTAGATAAACATGAGCTGGGCAAGTTGTTGATAACACTAAATTATTCGCCATTGCTAAGTTTACAAAAAGCCATTGCTAAAACTTGGGATACTTCAATATTCAGCCTTAAAATGCTCGGCAAAATGTTGACTGGGCAAGTTTCTTTAAAAGGCATTAGCGGCCCTGTGACGATTGCGACTTTTGCTGGAGAGAGCGCCAATTTAGGTTTAAAAACGTTTTTAAGCTTTTTGGCGCTAGTCAGCATTAGCATTGGCGTGCTCAACCTTTTGCCAATTCCTGTGTTAGATGGCGGTCATTTGATGTATTATATGCTTGAAATATTAAAGGGCTCCCCAGTGTCAGAAAAAACTATGCTGGTTGGCCAAAAAATAGGATTTGTATTGCTAGGTTTGCTTATGACCATTGCGATTTTTAATGACTTCAACAGATTAATAGCGAGTTAAAAATTTGTTTAAAATTCGATATATTCCAGCACTAATAGTGGCAATTTTCAGTCATCACGCATTGGCGTTAGAGCCATTCGTGATTAAAGACATTCGTGTAGAAGGCTTACAGCGCACCGAAGCTGGCACCATCTTTACCTATTTGCCTGTGCAAGCGGGCGATTTGATGTCCGATGAAAAAGCTACGCAAGCGATTAAATCACTTTACAACACTGGCTTTTTTAAAGATGTGCGTATTGAGGCTGATGGCGACGTATTGGTAGTGACTGTACAAGAGCGTTCGGCCATAGCAAAAATCGATTTTAGCGGCAACAAATCTTTCCCGTCTGACAAAATGACCGAAGGCCTCAAGCAGATTGGCATTTCAGAAGGCCTTATATTCGACAAATCCCAGCTTGATCGCGCCGAGCAAGAAATTAAGCGTCAATATTTAGCGCAAGGTAAATATGGTGCTACGGTTAAAACCGTGGTTTCGCCGCTTGAACGCAATCGTGTTGCGGTGCGCTTCGAGATTGAAGAGGGCGTGGTTGCTAAGATTCGTGACATCAACATAGTCGGCAATAACGCCTATACTACCGATGATTTGCGCGCAGAATTTTTGCTCACAACGCCCAATTGGATGAGTTGGTGGAATAAAGATGACCAATACTCTAAACAAAAACTCACTGCTGATTTAGAAACACTCAAATCGTTTTATATGAATCAAGGCTATTTAGAGTTTTCAATTGATTCTACCCAAGTGTCTATTTCACCTGATAAGCAAGATATTTACATTACGGTGAATGTGACTGAAGGCGAGAAATATACCATTAGTGACGTAAAACTGGCGGGCGAGCTACAAGTGCCAGAAGAAGAGCTTAAACCACTGATTAAAATAGCAAAAGGCGATGTGTTTAATCGCCAAATGGTTACGGAAACCAGTAAGGCGATTGGCGATAGATTGGGAAATGAAGGTTATGCCTTTTCAAACGTCAATGCGATACCTGAAATCAACAAAGAAAATCACACAGCTGCATTTACTTTCTTTGTTGACCCTGGCAAACGCGTGTATGTGCGCCGCATTAACCTAACGGGCAACACTCGCACGCGCGATAACGTGTTGCGCCGTGAGGTGCGTCAGCTAGAATCTGCTTGGTATGCTGGCGACAAAATTAACCGATCCAAAGAGCGTTTGGATAGACTGCAATATTTTGATTCTGTTGACGTAGAAACGCCTGCTGTAGCTGGCACAACAGATCAAGTTGACGTGAATATTAATGTCACCGAAAGATCTACTGGCAGCATTCAGTTTGGCGCGGGCTTATCGAGTAATGAAGGCGTGGTGTTGGGCCTAACAGTCAACCAACCCAACTTTTTAGGTACGGGTAATCGTGTTTCAGCACAAATTAACACAGGCAGGGTCAATACTACTTACTCGCTTTCATATACCGACCCTTATTTTACGCCAGATGGCGTTAGCCGTGGCTTTGATGTGTATAGGCGCGATGTGGACACAGGGTCTTTAAATATTGGTAGTTATAACAGTAAATCTTATGGTGCGGGTGTGCGCTTTGGCTTGCCATTGAGCGAAAGAGACTTTTTCTCATTTGGATTAACGGGTGACTTTACCAAGATTGAATTATCTGCCAATAGCCCAAAACAATACTTAGATTTTTGTGGTAACAGCAGAGGCTGTAGCAGTGATTCGTTGCAATTAGCAGCAGCTTGGACGCATGATTCACGTGACAACATGCTATTCCCTAATAGAGGCGTATTGCAAAGACTGAGTGCGGAAGTTACGCTGCCTGTGTTAGATTTGGAATATTACAAGCTAGAATACAAGCATACTTGGTTTAAAGATGTGACTAAAACTTTTACAGTGATGCTCAATGGCGAATTTGGTTATGCTGATAGCTATGGCAACAAGGAATACCCATTCTTTAGAAACTTCTATGTGGGTGGGGTAAATTCTGTACGCGGCTTCGATAACGGCGCTATTGGCCCGCGTGATTTTGATCCAGGTACAAATAATAGCTTTACTATTGGTGGCACGACACGCATTGTGGGTAACGCAGAGGTTTTTGCGCCAGTACCGTTTATTAAAAACTCATCACAATTTCGCTTAAGTGCATTTGTTGATACTGGCAGCGTATATGCCAATAACCAAAGCATTAGTTTGGGTGAATTGCGCTATTCTACTGGCGTTGGCATTAGCTGGTTCTCACCATTTGGGCCATTGAAATTAGTATTTGCTAAGGCCTTAAATAAAAAAGAGGGCGATCAAACACAAACCATGCAGTTCCAACTAGGCTCACAGTTCTAATAGTATTTTTTTAAATGTTAAAATGATAGAAATTGGGTTTATAACTCAAAATGTTAGGAGATTTAAATTGAATCAAAAGTTTAAAACCTTTGTTTTAGCTGGATTTTTGGCTTTAACCACAAGCCTAAGTACAAGCATAAGTGCTGCCGAACTCAAAGTAGGGTATGTACAAGTAGATAAAATTCTACAAGAAGCCCCGCAAACAGCGGAAAGTGGTAAAAAATTAGAGCGTGAATTTAGCCCAAAATCACAAGAGCTTGAGCGTATGCAAAAGCAAATTCGCGACATTGAAGCTGCGCTAGACAAGGAGGGCGTAACGCTATCCGAAACAGAGCGTCGTAATAAAGAGCGCGATGCCTCTAATTTAAAAATAGAGTTTCAGCGCAAGCAACGTGAGCTACGTGAAGATATTAACTTGCGTAAAAACGAAGAGCTAGCAAGCCTGCAAGACCGCATCAATGCAGCTGTGAAGACCGTTTCAGAGGCTGATGGTTACGATTTAGTGGTGTATGGCGGTGTAGCATATGCCAGTAAAAAAATTGATATTACCGATAAAGTGTTAAAACTTTTAGGTAAAAAATAAGTTATAAATAATAGGCTGAAAATTAAGTTTTATGGTCACATTCTATGAGTTTCAATTTATCGGATTTCAATTTGACACTTGGGTTGACACTTGGACAAATCGCCAAGCAATTGGGCGGCACACTATCAGGTAAC
>JAYVRE010000134.1:0-2243 GCA_043776535.1 Methylotenera sp.
CGATCAAGCGCACCATACAGTTGTAGCTCGGCATCATCAAACACGCCTTGCAATAAGGCGTGTCCCATGCGCCCAGTTGCGCCAGCAATCACAATTTTAGTCGTCATGTTCTATCTTTAACTTTTTAAAAATTAAAAACCTATCTTTTCAAGCATTTTCTCAAAATACCCAGGCTCTTCTTCTGGCGGTGGCGGTGGCACATCTACTTTTTTGGGTTTGGTGCTAGGAGCGGCCTCTATTGGTGCTACCTCTACATTTCTATCAATTCTTAAGCTAAACGGTTCTTCATTTGCCGCTGGTTTTGTTGCTGGCTTAGCTGGTGCTGGTTTTTCCGCTACAGGCAAGAGCTCTACTGGCTTAATTGGCGCGGTTTTCGGAGATTCTATTTTTACTGGTTCAACTTTTAATGGTTCAACTTTTAATGGTTCTATTTTTGTAACGTCTGCCGCCGGTGTTCCTACCTTGTTCACTTCAAGCGCTGGCAAATCTTGCGCAGGATTAATTTCAATCGGCACTGCAAGCACAGAAGGTACATTGCCAGAAGGCGCGTCCTTATTGCCTCCCAGAGCATCATTTGCAGGCGCTTCCACATTGGCTTCTGGTTTAACTTCAGGCGCTTTAACTTCAGGTGCAACTTCTTTTAACTCTGGTTTTGCCGCAGGTTTTACTTCTGGTTTTTTCTCGTCTTTTTTCCAGAATTTTAGTTTATCTATTAAACCCTCTTCTTTTGGTTTTGGTTCTATCGATTTTGGTAAAGTTACTGTACCCGCTTCTGTACTTGAAGCCGCTCCAGCCGTACCTTCTGGCACTACATCGCCACGCACACGTGCAAGCAGCTCGTTTTCAAAGTCTAAAATCACGCGGCGTTGCTCTTTAATTTTGCCTGCTTGGCGCATTTGGTAAAAATAATCCCAGCGATTACTGTGAAAGCTATCCACAATAAGCGGTGTGCCCATAATAAATTTCACTTGCGATTTGGTCATACCAGGCTTTAATTGCAGCAACATTTTAGAAGTCACCACGTTGCCCTGCTGAATATCCATCTTAAATGGCTTAACGATAGGCACAGTAGAGCCGCAGCCTGTTAAAAAAACGCTACAAGCTAATAACGAAAGAAACAACAGTTTTAAAAATTTATGCATGATTTTTGCGACGAATGACTTATTACTGAATTGGCGTTAATATACCACGATGGGTGCAAGCCTAAAACCATAAATGTGATTTGTGAGCTGATTATGATGCATGACCAAAAAGATTTAAAGAACGCTGGCCTTAAAGCAACACTGCCTAGATTGAAGATTTTAGAGCTATTTGAAAATAGCACTGAGCGGCATTTATCGGCCGAAGATGTTTATAAAATACTCATTACCACGGGCGAAGATGTTGGCTTAGCCACGGTTTACCGCGTGCTTACGCAGTTTGAACAAGCTGGCCTATTGTTGCGCCACCATTTTGAAAGCGGCAAAGCGGTATTCGAGCTGAATGAAGGCAGCCACCACGACCATATTGTATGTTTGCAATGCGGTCATGTAGAAGAATTCTGTGATGAGGAAATTGAAAAGTTGCAGCACAAAGCCGCTAATGAACGTGGTTTTACCATACACGAGCACTCACTGTATATTTATGCCGATTGCACTAAAAAACCGTGTCCAAATAAAAGTTAAAGCGTTATCTATTAATCCCCATTATGGAGCGCATCATGCTAACAAACCATATTATACAAAAATGGTCCTCACTACTTATCGCAGTAGCCATCAGCTTCACCATCACCGCTTGCGGCACTAATCCTGTCACCAAGAAAAAAGAATTTCAATTTGTCTCGCAAGATAAAGAAATTGCCATTGGTAAAGATAACTACTCGCCTGCACGCCAATCGCAGGGCGGCGATTACGTGATTGACCCCGAACTTACGGCTTATGTGCAGGGCATTGGCAAACGTTTGGGTGCAGTGTCAGACCGCCCAGAATTACCTTATGAATTCGTCGTGCTCAATGATTCTGTACCCAATGCTTGGGCGATGCCAGGCGGCAAAATCGCGTTTAATCGCGGCTTATTGTACGAGCTTAATAATGAGGCAGAATTGGCCGCAGTGATGAGTCACGAGATTGTGCACGCCGCCGCACGCCATGGTGCAAAAAGTATGGAGCGCGGCATATTTTTGCAAGGTGCTATGATAGCCGTTGGCATTGGCGCGCAAAATACCGATTACGCTAACTTGATTGTAGGCGGCTCCCAGCTTGGTG
>JAYVRE010000135.1:0-2239 GCA_043776535.1 Methylotenera sp.
GGCCCGCTCACTGGGTCGGTGATGATAAAAAACGCGCACAACATGCTTGCGCCGCTAAATAAGTGAAATACAGGCGATGTAAAGTGCGCGGGGTCAATCACCCAAAAAACGCCAGAAATAAGCGCCAGCGAGCCTAAAAAGGCAGTGGGCAAATGCCAGGTAATGATTTTTTGCTGCCATAAATACAAGCCGCCAAGCAAGTAAGCCAGCGTTACATATTCGCCATTTGTAGCACCCAGCGCACCGAATATTGGCGCTTGTTTGATGCTGGCAACTTCGTGATTTAATGTAAGCTGTGTTTTTAAGTAATCCAGCGGCGTGGCTGATGTTACAGCATCAATCGCCACACCTTGCGGCAAAAACCCGCTAAAAATATAATGCAATTGATCCGCAAAACCCAGCTTGGTTTGCGCCAATTGCAAGGCAGCTGGCCATTTTGTCATGATAACTGGAAACGAAATCAACAATACGGCATAACCAATCATGGCGGGGTTAAACGGGTTGTAGCCCAAGCCACCATAGAGCTGCTTGGCGACCACGATTGCAAATAATGTACCCACCACAATCACCCACCACGGGCTAAGCGGCGGTATGGCCAGCGCCAATAGCCATGCGGTGACCACGGCGCTGTAATCCATCAGAAATGGTTGAATAGGGCGCTTGCGAATCCTGAGCATCGCCGCCTCAGCCACCAATGCGGTGGCGGTGGCTAGGGCAATGGTCACTAAAATGCCGCCGCCAAACGCCCACACATAAGCGATGATGCCAGGCACTAGCGCCAGCAACACTTTTAGCATTATGCTGCCAACGGAAGGCGCGTTAGAAATGTAGGGTGAGCGGTTCAATTTAATCTTTCTTGACTAATTTTCTAATCTTCTAGTCTTCTTTAATCACGTTTTGTTTAGCCGCTTCAGCAGCAGCTTTCGCGGCCTTAGCACGCGCTATTGCTGCGGCGATTTTTGCTTGTTTATCTTCATTAATAGCAGGTTTTTCAATGCCAACCGCTTGCCGTCTGGCATCAATATCTGCGATTTCTTGTTTTACCGTTTCATCTGCGTCAGCCACGTTTTTAGGCGCGATACCTGCTGCGGCTTTGGCAGCTTTTGCGCGTTCAATGGCGGCGGCAATTGCAGCCTGTTTTGTATCTTTTTGAGCATCGCCAGCACCCGCATGGCCATTGGTTTTAGATACGGTGATCTCTGGCGTAGTGCTTGTTTGCGCTTCTAATGCTTTTTTTGCTACTGCTTCTTTTTGTACTGCGGCGCGTTCGGCATGTTTTTGTGCGCGTTCTAGTTTTTCGCGCTCAATGCGCGCTAGCCTAAAATCGTTGCGTTCACGCGCTAAATCGGCGGCTTCTTGGGCTTTGTCGATGGCGATAATTTCACTTTTGGCGTAGCGATAATATTGCACCAACGGGATGTTGCTGGGGCAAACGTAGCTGCATGCGCCACATTCGATGCAATCGAATAATTTGTAATCGTTGGCTTTTTCAAAGTTGTCCGATTTTGCGAACCAATATAACTCTTGCGGCTGCAAATTCACGGGGCAGGCATCGGCACAGCGCGCGCAACGTATGCACGGCATGGCAGGTGGCGGCGGCGCGAACAAATTAGGCGATGCTGCAATAATGCAGTTGGCGGCTTTGGTAATTGGCACATTTTCTGTCGGCAAATCAAAGCCCATCATCGGCCCACCCATAATATAGTGCGTGGTTTTTGGCTTGGCACCGCCCGCAGCTTTTACCAAATGTGGCAAAGGCGTGCCGAAAAGCACTTCGAAATTTTGTGGATTTTGCACATTGCCCGTTATCGAAACAATGCGGCTAATCGATGGCTCGCCTAGCTCAAAATAACGATACAGCGCCAGCACGGTCGCTACATTAAACACTTGCAGACCCACTTCGGTAGAGCGTTTGTCGTGTGGAATTTCTGTGCCAAGCACTAAATGTATGAGTCTTCTGGCATCGCCGCTTGGGTATAACGTAGGCACGACGACAACCTGCATGTTAGTAGCTTTTGATTTTTCCTTGGCTACCGCCGCTTGTATGGCAGCTGCAGCTTCTGGTTTGTTATCTTCGATGCCAATTAATACGCGTTCTGCACCTAGCAAGTGCTGTGCAATGGCAATGCCTTTGACGATTTCATCCGCACGTTCGCGCATTAGCATGTCATCACAGGTAATGTAGGGCTCACATTCGGCGGCGTTAATAATCAGGGTATGCACGCCCGATTTGCCATCG
>JAYVRE010000136.1:0-2239 GCA_043776535.1 Methylotenera sp.
TGGTAAATGATGCCAAAGTCGGTGCAATTTTTCAGCTGCGCAATGTGCATAACGAAGAGCCTGGAATGAGCCCGCGTGAACTTTGGAGCAACGAAGCGCAAGAACGTTACGTGATGGCGGTGTTACCCGCCGATTTGCCACAATTTAAAGCGATATGCGAGCGTGAGCGCTGCCCGTTTGCCGTGGTGGGTTATGCCACTGAAGCGCGCCATTTAACGGTTGCAGACAGTCATTTTGACAATAAACCTGTCGATATGGATTTGTCGGTTTTACTCGGCAAGCCGCCAAAAATGACGCGTGACGTGAAATCTACAGCTAAAAAATTAACTGCATTTGATACCAGTAAAATTGACATGAAAGACGCAGTAGCCCGTGTATTAAGGCTACCAGGCGTGGCGGATAAAACTTTTCTTATTACCATTGGCGATCGCTCAGTCACAGGTTTAATCGCGCGCGACCAAATGGTAGGGCCGTGGCAAGTGCCAGTTTCTGACGTGGCTGTGACGTTAGCAGGCTATGAAACTTATGTAGGCGAGGCGTTTGCTATTGGCGAACGCGCTCCGTTGGCACTCATCAACGCGCCCGCATCTGGTCGTATGGCGATTGGTGAGGCGATTACCAACATTGCGGCTGCGTATATTGATGACATTAGTAATTTGAAGTTATCTGCCAACTGGATGGCGCCTGCTGGCCATGCGGGCGAGGATGCGGCTTTGTTTGCGACGGTAAAAGCAGTCGGCATGGCGCTTTGTCCCGCTTTAGGCATCAGCATTCCTGTTGGCAAAGACTCGATGTCGATGAAGACGGTTTGGAATGATGATGGCAAAGATAAAGCGGTGACATCGCCGATTTCATTGGTAGTCACAGCGTTTGCCAACACACCCGATGCGCGCAAAACACTCACGCCGCAATTGCGTACCGATGTAGATTCTAGCTTGATTTTGCTTGATTTGGGTAACGGCAAAAACCGCATGGGTGGCAGTAGCCTAGCGCAGGTGTATGGCCAAATTGGCGATACCGCGCCCGATGTAGATAACCCTGCACAGCTGAAAGCGTTTTTTACAGAAATTCAGCGATTAAACGCTGAAAACAAAATTTTGGCGTATCACGATAGAAGTGATGGTGGCTTATTTACTACTTTATGTGAAATGGCGTTTGCTGGAAGATGTGGCCTAGAGGCCACCATAAATAATACCAATGGCCATGCGGGTTCTGGCGATGCTCTACAAGCTTTATTTAACGAAGAGCTTGGCGCGGTGATTCAAGTGCGTGCAAGTGAGGCTGACGCAATTTTAGCGCAGCTTAATCGAAGCCTTAGCGCGCATTTAATCGGTGTAGTGACTCAAAATAATCAAATTAATATCACACAAAATGGCAAATCAATTTTTGCGGATACTCGTGTTAATTTGCACAGAATGTGGTCAGAAACCACCTATCACATGCAATCCCTGCGCGATAACCCTATTTGCGCGCAGCAGGAATACGACCGTATTTTAGACGAGACAGATACTGGCTTGCACGCGCATACCACGTTTGATATTAATGAAAATATATCTGCACCTTACCTCAACAAAACCCGCCCCAAAATGGCAATTTTGCGCGAACAAGGCGTGAATGGGCAAGTGGAAATGGCCGCAGCGTTTGATCGCGCGGGTTTTGCCGCGCATGATGTACACATGAGCGACGTGATTAGCGGTCGCGTTTCATTGAAAGATTTTGCTGGCTTAGTCGCTTGCGGCGGCTTTAGTTATGGCGATGTTTTAGGTGCGGGCGAAGGCTGGGCAAAATCGATTTTGTTCAATAGTCGAGCCAATGATGAGTTTAGCGCGTTTTTTAATCGCACAGATTCTTTCGCGCTTGGCGTGTGCAATGGCTGCCAAATGATGAGTAATTTGCATTCAATCATCCCTGGCTCTGAGCATTGGCCGCACTTTGTGCGTAATAAATCTGAACAATTTGAAGCGCGTTTTGCGATGGTGGAAGTATTAGAATCGCCATCACTCTTCTTTAACGGCATGGCTGGCAGCCGCATGCCTATTGCCGTGGCACATGGTGAAGGTTTTGCGGAATTTTCTGACAAAAACGCAGTCAATGACGTGTTAGCAAATAAGTTGGCAACATTGCGCTTTATTGATAATGCAACTAGTTTAAATAAGCCGTCAACGCCAACCGAGATGTATCCGTTTAATCCCAACGGTTCACCGCTTGGTTTAACGGGTTTTACCACCACAGATGGGCG
>JAYVRE010000137.1:0-2233 GCA_043776535.1 Methylotenera sp.
CCGCGATTAAAAACAAAGGCGTGGCGGCGCGATCGTAACGTTTATCGTAAAGGCAAACCAGCCCCATGATAAATGCCACTAAACCCACGCCCAGCGTCACAATCACACGTGCAGCAGAGCCAAAATCATCCCAGTACATGCCGATAAACACGCCAATACCCGCAAACACAAAAATGCCGCCAATGTAAGCAAGCAATTTAGAAAGCACACTACTAGCAGGCTTAGATGCCAACATAGGCGCGGCTTCTAACGCATTTTTTATCTCATCCAGCGTAATTTGATTGTGCTTGGCAAGAGATACAATGTCTTGCAACGCTTCTTCTTTGTGCGACATCACTAGCCCCTTATTTTTTTACAACCCAACCAATAAATTGCATTTGGTCATAATAATAATTGCCTTGCTGATTCGATATTTTATAACCAATACTGCCTTTTTTTAGCCGATACCCTTGATTGCGATATCCGCCGCCAAACAAGCCGCCCACCAAGCCATTACCGTTATAATTCGGGCCTTCAAGCACATAGCCATCGGGTGAAGTCGTCGCAGCGTCAATCGTCATTGCCTGCGTTTCTTCTAGCACCATTGCTGCGCCATCACTAAACTTGCTAACATCCATCGCAATCTCGCGCAGCGTCTCGGTTTTGGCGTCATAAGCCATCAATTTTTTTTTGTTGTTATAATTATCTTTCCCCTCTATTTTTTTAGGCTTCACCATCAATTGCTTATTTTTTACAGAAAAGCTCATGTCAAAATCTGGCCTGTTTTGATCATTATAATTCACCACAGAAAACAGCACCTCGTATTGTGGCGGCGTGTTATAAGCTTTTGGAATCACCGTTGCCACAAAAAACAGCACGACTAATAATACTGGCAGCGCTAGGCCGATGACCAATACTAAGTTTTCTTTTATAAAATTTTTCATGCCCCTATCCTCTCAAAAACTGCTTTATTTCACTGAATACTGCGCCATTTAAATCAGCATTCGTACAATCCAATTCTATCGTATCATCCATACCGCGTAGCCATGTGAGTTGCCGTTTTGCTAATTGCCGCGTGGCAAAAATGCCTCTATTGCGTAATTCGGCTAAATCATACTGCCCTGCAAGGTGCTCTAATGCTTGTCGATAGCCCACACAGCGCATGGATGTTGATTCCGATGTCAGCGTTGGATATTTCGCAATCAGCACCCTCACCTCGTTCACAAAATCATCTTTTAGCATCTGTTCAAAGCGCGCTTCTATCCTAGCGTGCAGCACTTTTCTATCACTGGGAATCAGCGCGATTTTTAGCACTTTGTAAGGCAAGGCCTCACTTGTTTGTTTGGCGAAAAGGCTGCTCATGGTTTGGCCTGAAATCTCATAAACCTCCAACGCGCGTTGAATACGTTGCATATCATTCGGCATCAAGCGTGCGGCGGTTACTGAATCTATGTGCGCAAGCTTGTTATGCATGGATGGCCAACCTATTTTTGCGGCCTCTGCGTCAAGTTTGGCGCGTATCGCAGGGCTTGCCTCTGGCAAACCACTCAAGCCACCCTCCAGCGCCTTAAAATACAACATCGTGCCGCCTACTAATAGCGGAATTTTGCCACGCGCAGTAATTTCCGCCATCAAACGCAAGGCATCACTGCGAAAATTCGCCGCAGAATACGCACTGGTGGGGTCAATCATATCAATCAAACGATGTGGCGCAGCTGCCAGCGTGGCCGCATCTGGCTTGGCGGTGCCAATATTCATGTCTTTAAACACCAAGGCAGAATCAACACTGATGATTTCAACAGGCAACTTTGAATGTAAATAAACCGTCGCACCAGTCTTGCCGCTGGCGGTTGGTCCCATGAGAAAAATTGCAGGCGGTAGCAAAGCAGCCAAATTACACTTCTAAATGTTGAAAATAACAATAAATAAACTTCTGCACAGTGCCGCCTGGTGTGTGATGCAATACTTTTTCACTCGCTATTAATTCGAATGATTCGCCTAGCTCCGCCTGCAAGCTACTGGCGCTGTAGCGTACAATTTCCAGCCCGCTACATTTTAAAGAGCCATCTTCGGCAAACGTGGCGATTATCGCGTGGCTATTGGGTTTAAGCGTATGCCGCATGTTTTGAATATACGCTTTTCTATCATTTGCAGCGGTCAAAAAGTGAAACACCGCCCTATCATGCCAAACATCAACACTTTGCGCTGGCAATTCTGCATTTGTAATATCCGCCACCAGCCAATTTACTTGGCC
>JAYVRE010000138.1:0-8589 GCA_043776535.1 Methylotenera sp.
ATCTACGCCTTCATAAGTGCGGTTTTTATTGTTATCGTTTTCATTCAATTGGTTGGCGTTATAAGGCGGGTTGCCAATTATCACGCTGATTTTTTTAGCGTTTTGCGCTTTTACGCGCTCGGTATTAACAGCAGTCATGCCTGCACTAAATAAATCGTCAGTGCCGCCTTTGTGCGTTTGCTTAAAGCCTAAATTATCTAGCGTATCTACAAAGCAAATATGTGGAAACTCAGCATACTCGTTCATGATTTGTGAGTAGGTAAACTCAATATTCAGGTTGGCAATGTAGTAAGGCAATATCGCGACCTCGTTACAATGTAGCTCGTTTTGATATTTGTATTTAAGCTCGGCTGGGTTATGCTTAAAGTGCTCAATCAAGTCGGTAATAAACGTGCCTGTGCCCGTGGCAGGGTCTAAAATCTCTACGCCACGACTAATGAGCAATTTGCCAAAATGCTGATGTATGAGCGCTTCTGTGCTTTCTATCATAAAGCGCACAATTTCGTTGGGCGTATACACCACGCCTAGCCTATCGGCCAGCTTGGGGTTGTAAACTTTGTAAAAATTCTCGTAGATGGCTTTTAAAAATTGTTGCTTCTCGTGATGGTTGGCTATGCCACTGGCACTTTGCTTAATGGCGCCGTAATAACTTTCTAGCCCTTTTAACGTATTCTTTTTAGTGCTGCCTGTAAAAAACGTATCTGCTACTTTTTGCAGCTCACGCGCGATGTTGTTCTCGCGGTGAAACTGCGTATCGCCAAACACGGTGTTAAAAATATCTTCGGTAAGAATATGCTGTATGAGCATTTCACGCGCATCATCTAGCACAATGTCGGCGTTAATGTTGTCTTGGCATAATTTAAGGAAGGTTTGCAGTGCTGTTTTAAAGTTGGTGTTGCTAATTTGTTGCGCGTCTATCATCTGGCGCAAAGCATGCAGCACTTGAGGCATGTCTTGCTTAAATTGGGCAATGGCTTGCCTGAAGGTTTTTAGCTCTGGGCGCTCGAACTCGATAAATCTACGCACCAGTTTATCAAGCGCAGTAGCATTTTTCATGCTCACCCGCATGACTTGCACACTGTTTTGCAGCAGCACTGCGGTAACGCTGTCTTCAAAGAGGATGTTATCGGCTGGGTAACCTTTTTTTAGCTTTTTCTCGATTTCAACATCAATATCGTCGCTCTCGTCTTTGGCCTCCCAATAGCCATGGGTAAGGCGTAGCGCGTCTTTTATTGTGCCGTCTGGCACTACGCGGGTATTGAGTTTAGTGGTGTATTCCAGTTCATCTACTAGCAATAAATCGTGCGGTTTGCAGTAGCTGGTCAGCAGATTTGCAAAAGCACGACGAATACTGGTTTCTTTTTTATCGCCGCCATATTGCACGTATTTGGCAATCTCCGCGTGATATTGGTTAATTAGGAGCTCGCTCATGGCGCTAGTTTATAAGAAAACTCAATTATTTGTGTAACTTTAGCAAGTGAACCTAGTCACTAAAATGGACAAACAACCCCTCATAAGATTAAATTGATTTCATATTTTATGAGGAAAGCCATGACCAAGCGTTACAGTTCACAATTTAAGCAGGAAGCACTTAATTTCATACAGATTCATCCAAGTTTAGGCATTGCCACAATAGCCAAACAGCTCGACATTGGCTACTCCACGCTGGATAACTGGCTGCGCATAGGCATTGGCAGTGCCGCAAGTTTTGTGCTGACAGCCGAGCAACAACGCATTCGCCAATTAGAGAAGCAAGTGACCCACTTAACTGAGGTTAACGATATTCTAAAAAAGGCGCAGGTGACCTTCATCAGCAACCCAAGTCGATAAGGGTCACTTTTATGCAACAACTTAAGCGTGGGATGACTCAATTGTGCCTGGGACATTGCCGCAATATTTAGAAGAATTTGCTAAAATTATGGAAAAACTACACAACGTGGCCAAGCGACCAAGCCAAAGATTATTTGCGCTGTTTAATTATCGATAACCGTGATGGCAAGCGCGCAGGCTTTGGTAAGGCCGTGTTAAGCGAGATTTTATTGTTGATAGCCTTGCTAGATACGCGCCAAGATTTTAATTAATTTAGAAACATTTCTAGTAAGTTGTTCAGGTAGCGTTGGCCCAGCAATGTGGGCTGTATAAACTGATGGTTTTGCGTAATTAGGCCTTTATTTAATGCCGCTGTAGCCCGCATGGATACTTCCTGCCAGGCCATGCCTGTGCGCTCTTGAAATAGCTTGGTTTCAAATCCGCCCGTTAATCGCAGCGCGTTCATCATAAATTCAAAACCCAAATCAACGCGTTCAATCGCCCAAGTGTTATCCACGGCGTTGCCGCGCTCGGCATTTTCCATGAACGCATTAGGGTGTTTATGACGCGTTTCGCGGGTGATTTTATCGTGAAAGCTTAATTTGCTATGTGCACCAGCGCCTATGCCCAAATAATCGCCAAACTGCCAATAATTGACGTTATGCCTTGCCTGACTTTTAGGTTTACAAAAAGCCGACGTTTCGTAATGCTCATAGCCATTTTGCGCCAATAAAGCCTCGATTTGCTCTTGCATATCTGCGCTCACGTCATCATTCGGCAAGCTTGGCGGCGTGCGATGAAACGGCGTATTCGGCTCTAAAGTTAAATGATAAAACGATAGATGGTCAGGGTTTAAGCTAACGGCTTGTTTCGCATCTTGTAACGCATGTGCTAGCGTTTGATTGGGCAGCGCGTACATCACATCCAAATTCACGCGCTCAAACGTCTTTAGCGCTAATTCTGCGGCGGCAATAGCTTGTTTATCATCATGAATGCGGCCTAAAGCTTTTAAATAGTCTGCATTAAAACTTTGAATCCCTAACGAAATGCGATTAACACCTGCCTGCTTATAGCCTGCAAAACGCGATATCTCCACAGTGCCAGGATTAGCTTCCAGCGTCACTTCAGCACCATAATCCAGCGGCGTAAGCATACGCACCGCGCTTAAAATTTCGTCGATAGATTGTGCTGAAAACAAACTCGGTGTGCCACCGCCAAAAAATACGCTTTTAATTTTTCGCCCGTAAACACGCGGTACAGACTGTTCTAAATCGGCTATTAAGGCCGCCACATAACGCTTTTCTGGTATCTCAATGCGCGATTCATGCGAATTAAAATCGCAGTAAGGACACTTTTTTACGCACCAAGGAATGTGAATATACAGCGAAAGTGGCGGCGGATTTTTTAGGCCAGAAAGTGTGGCTTCGCCAAGCACGGGTGAACTTGTATTGATGGGCTTGGCAGGCTTATTAAAGCTGGTTTCTTGCTTATAATTAAGCTCAGACTTTATTGGGATAACTTTTTTCAATCGCTGCCTTTTGTTTTAGGTACGGATTCACCAGCTGATCGACTAAGTGATGTAATGCTTCGCGCATTTGCGCTTCAGATACTTCAATTAGCAAGCCGTCTTCCAGTGCATCTTGGGCTATTTGTTGGATTTCTTCAAAATTTTCGCGCATGACTTTAATTTTTTCGACACAAGAGACCACGCTACCATCTTCTCGCAGCCAGATTGGTAGAGATTTCATGATTGTTTTACCTTTAACTTTTGAATTAACTGTTGCAAGGCTTGCCCGCGGTGGCTGATTTGGTTTTTTAGTTCAACACTTATTTCTGCGCCAGTTTTGCCAGATGCAATATCTAAAAATACTGGATCGTAGCCAAAACCGTCAGTGCCGCGTGGTGCAGTTAAAATTTCACCTACCCACATGCCTTCGGCAATAATTGGCTGCGGGTCGTTTGGCTCGCGCACCAACACCAGCGCGCAGTAGTAATATGCAGCGCGATTACTTTCTTTGACAAGCACGTTCAATAAAGTTTGATTATTTTTTTCATCATTTTTTTCTTCGCCACCAAAATAGGCAGAGTGCACGCCTGGCTTGCCTTGCAAGGCATTCACACAAAGCCCAGAATCATCGGCTAGCGCAGGTAAGCCAGCATGTAAACTGGCGTGACGTGCTTTGGCCAAGGCGTTTTCAATAAAGGTGTTGTGCGGCTCTGCGGCCTCAGAAATATTGAAGTGCGATTGTGGAAAAACCTCGATATTGAGCGGCGCTAATAAGGTTTGAATCTCGCGCAACTTGCCTTGGTTGTTGGATGCGATGACGAGTTTTTTAAGCATTTACGTGTTTAATGCGGCTTGTTGTTTGCCAAGCAATGCTTTAATACCACTGGCAGCCAAATCTAGCATGGCGTTCATGGCATCGCGGCTAAATGGCTCGCCTTCTGCCGTGCCTTGAATTTCTACAAAGCCGCCATCGGTGGTCATAACTACGTTCATGTCGGTATCGCAGTCAGAATCTTCAATGTAGTCTAAATCTAGCACTGGCACACCTTTGTACGCACCTACAGAAATGGCTGCAACAGCTTGTTTGAGGGGATTTTGAGTGATTTTACCACTTGCTAAAAGCGTGAAAATAGCGTCATGCAAAGCCACATAAGCGCCTGTAATAGCCGCTGTGCGGGTGCCACCATCGGCTTGAATCACGTCGCAATCTAGGTGAACTGACCGTTCGCCGAGTTTTTGTAAATCGATAATGGCGCGCAAGCTGCGGCCGATTAAGCGCTGAATTTCTTGTGTGCGGCCAGATTGCTTGCCCTTGGCGGCTTCTCTATCCATGCGGCTGTTGGTGGAGCGTGGCAACATGCCGTATTCCGCGGTGACCCAACCTTGTCCTTTGCCTTTTAAAAAGCCTGGCACTTTTTCTTCTACACTGGCTGTACACAGCACATGCGTATCACCAAACTTAATCAACACCGAGCCTTCGGCATGTTTGGTGTAATGGCGAATAATTTCAACGCTACGTAGTTGATTGTTGGCGCGAAGGCTAGGGCGACTGCTGGTTTGCATGACGGTAGCTTAAAAGTAAAAAGCCAATTATAAGCGATGCCGAATGTGCGGTGAATTTAAACTTAGTAGATAGCTTTAAATTTTAGGTTTTTGTTGAGTTTTGTTCAGCGCGTTTTGTATAGCTGCAATAGTTTTTTCAATATCATCATCAGAAAGCTCAAGTGGATCAGTGCCGTCAACATTTTGCTGCGTGACAGGGTTCATGATAGTAGTCGTTGCGCCCAAAGGCATAAGCTGGGTAGAAACCGCTACTTGACCAGTTGCGCGCTCACCCCATTGCAAGCCAATAGCGCTCATATTGTCGCCGTTTTCATCGCTGGCAAATTCGGCACAATCCATTAAATCAACGGTGGCATCAGTAATGCTGGCATTTTTTTGCAGAATATCTTTTATTTGCTGATCGTTAATCACGCCCCAAACGCCATCGGTGCACAATAAAATCGTATCGCCTTCTTGCAACTCAAGCCGAGGAGCCAAATCAATTTTTGGCGGCGTTTCACCGCCTACACAATTATAAATTTTGTTTTTATAAGGGTGCGTTGCCATTTCGTCGAAGGTAATCATGCCTTTTTTGTACAGCGATTGCACAATAGAATGATCTTCGGTGCGAAACAGCAAATGGCCGTGACGGAAATGATATAGCCGAGAATCGCCAACATGCGCGCAGTATAAAAAACCATGCTGAATAATAGCAGCAACAATGGTAGTGCGTGGCGATTCAATAAGCTCTTCGGTTTGCGTAAGGTTTTCGATCATATCGTGCACTTGCTGAATATGATCAGTTAAAAATTTTGCTGGGCTTTTTAATGTAGGCAAGGCTAAACGCTGAAAAGCTTCGGCTAGCGTTTTAACTGCTAACTGAGCTGCTACTTCACCGTTTCTATGGCCGCCCATACCATCGGCAAGCACCAGCAATAAGGCATCTTTGCTGTATGAATAGCCTAGCCTGTCTTGATTGTAGGCTCTAGGTCCTTGGCGACTATTTTGATAAATACTAAATTTCATATAGTTTGTTTATAGCGGCGTATTAAGTACTTGTTTAATTTTATGCACCAAGCTTGGTTTTTTTGCTCTTAATAACGTCACGTTTTCAAGCAAGGTTTTTTGCAGCGAGAATACACTTTGCGGCCGTTGCATATAATCTAATTTTAAGCTGTTATCGATAATTTGTAACAGTTCTTGTGTATAAATACCTTTGCCCACCTTAACGGCGGGTGCTAAAAAATCTTGTTTAACGCGTAGATTAGCAGCTATAGGCGCAGAGCGTACTAAACAAGAATACATACTAGCGCCCACACTGTAAATATCGCTCCAAGGCCCTAGTTGCCTACGCTCAAAATATTGCTCAGGCGGTGCGAAACCAGGCGTGTAGCTGGGTGATAATTTAGATTGTACTTGTGTCAGCGTTTGTCTGGCCGAGCCAAAATCCAGCAGTACGGGCGAACCATCATTGCGAATATAAATGTTGGCAGGTTTAATATCCAAATGCAGTAATTTTTGTGTGTGCACTTCGCGCAAGCCGTTAAGCAGCTCGCCAAACACGCGGCGCACAAACTTTTCACTGACAGGCTCGGCCTGTGAGAGTATGTAGTCTTGCAACGATTTACCACGTTCGTACTGCATCACCATATAGACGGTATTGTTTTCTCTAAAAAAATTGGTCACGCGCACAATGTTTTTATGATCAATTTTAGCCAGCGCTAATCCTTCTTCAAAAAAGCATTTTAGGCCATGCTTAAAGGTGGCAGCATCATCATCTGTTCCTAATAGCACGGTAGCGCCATCTTCGCGCAAAGCTAAGCCTGTGGGCATATACTCTTTAATAGCGACCGTTTTTTTGTTTAAATCTTGCGCAAGATACACAAAGCTAAAACCACCCGTGCTTAAGACTTGGGTAATAATATAGTCTTGCAGTATGTAGCCGATAGGCAGGGTTTGATTTTTGCTGGTAGCCATCTATTGCTTTAGATAATAATTGGTAAGGTAACAATTAGTAATATAAATAATTATCGATATTTTCTCATAAAATCATATATTTATTATAGGCATATCATAGGTTTTTGTTACAATTATCACAAGTTACTTTAAGAAAGCAAACCATGATACTCAGCATGACAGGCTATTCGTCGCAAGAATACAACACTTCTGGCGGCGTTTTGTTGCTTGAATTATGTTCCGTTAATCATCGTTATCTCGAGTTACAACTTAAGTTGGATGATAATTTGCGTATGTTTGAGGCAGCGGTGCGCGAGCTCGTTCAGGCTAATTTAGGCCGTGGCAAGGTTGATTGTCGGCTTAGTTTGGTGCGAAATAACACCACAGATAGCGCGCCACAGCTTAATCACAGCGTGTTGCAACAAATTGCCGAGAACGCAAAAACGGCCGCACAATATTTTCCACATACGCAGCCAGTAAATATGCTGGAGATATTGCAAATGCCAGGCGTAATATCGACCGCCGCGCTAGATACTGACGCACTAGAAGCTGATTTGAAAACGGTTTTAAATACGGTGTTGCAAGATTTAATTGCCGCCAAATCACGCGAAGGCGAAAAACTCAAAACTATTATATTGGCGCGCTTGCAAGAAATAGAAGGTTTGGTGGCAAAGGTTAAGCCCATGATGCCTGCGCTAATTAAGCAGTATCAAGAAAAACTCACCGCAAAATTAAATGAAGCAACTCAAAGTAATGATGATGACCGCGTGCGTCAAGAAATGGTGTTATTTGCACAGCGCATCGATGTAGATGAAGAGCTGGTGCGGCTTACTAGCCATATTGAAGAAGTAAAACGTATTTTAAATGCCAACGCAGCAGCGGGTAAGCGCTTAGATTTTTTAATGCAAGAAATGAATCGCGAGGCCAATACACTGGGCTCAAAATCGGTGGCAATTGAAACCAGCCAGATTTCGATGGAACTGAAAGTGTTAATTGAGCAAATGCGCGAGCAGATTCAAAATATTGAATAGGTCTGGTGCAAAGCTAAAAAATATTAATTTTTATTGCACTAATACGGTGCGTTCAAATTAATTATTTTATTATTATTATTGTAAACGTATGATTAAAAACAAGTAAATTTTCTGGTACGCGTCTTGCTAAACTCCTTATATAAATAGAGGATTTAACATTATGCAAAAATCGCCAATCCAATTTTTTGATGAAATGCGGCATGCTTTCCCTATCATCAAGCCCAATAAAAATGCCACCAGCAATAATAATGTGCGCGATATTTATACGTCTTATCAGGCTTGGCTAAGCTCTATTCCTCATCATCAACTAGAAAGTAAGCGCCAAGAAGCGGAACTATTATTCCGCCGCGTGGGGATTACGTTTAATGTGTATGGCGAGGCAGATGGCGCAGAGCGGCTTATCCCATTTGATGTGATTCCGCGCTTAATCTCAAGTGATGAGTGGTCAAAACTTTCTGCAGGCGTTATTCAACGTGTGCGTGCGCTAAATATGTTTTTGCATGATATTTACCACAACCAAGACATCATTAAAGCTGGCATCATACCGTCTAGTATTTTAGCCAATAGCCAATATCGCCCTGAGATGTTTGGTGTAGATGTGCCGAATCAAATTTATGCGCACATTGCAGGCATTGATTTGGTACGCACTAGCGAATCGCAATTTTATGTGTTGGAAGATAATCTGCGTACGCCGTCTGGCGTATCGTATATGTTAGAAGATCGCAAAATGATGATGCGGCTTTT
>JAYVRE010000139.1:0-8575 GCA_043776535.1 Methylotenera sp.
GCTATTGGTGGCTAACAAAAGCCCCGTATGCACGCCAATCACCCCGCCTGGCATGGCAAAGGCGTTAATCGAGTTATCTTGCACTACAAAAAAGTTAAACTTTTGTTGTTTGTCTGGGCTGGCAGCCGCCAGTTTATTACCCAGTGCATTCAAGTAATCAATCACTTCAATATCTTGCAAAACCTCGTCGCTAGATGCCACTTCACGCATTATCTGATCACCAATATACTGCTCATCTAGCGGCGTAAGCACGGTTTGCGAAACATCGCCCAAATCGGGCAAACTGCTGTCTAAATTGGTTGGGCTGGCGTAAGGTTTGCCAGACAAGCTTGATTTAGAGCCTGCTGGATTTGAGGTATTTTCAGCCAACGCGGTGTTTGCCAGCAACAAAGCAGCTAAAATAATAGTTTTAATGTTCATTATTGTTATGATAATGTCTTTAGCTGGCAAGTTCACATCGATTGATGCAAAGAAGGTAATAAATGAGTCAAGATATCCAAAAAAAGCTGAGCCATTTTGATAATAGTGGTCACGCGCGCATGGTAGATGTGGGCGATAAGCCAGCAAGCAAGCGCACAGCGGTTGCCAGCGGCATTATTAGCATGTTACCTGCTACGTTACAACTCATTTTACAAGGTGACGCCAAAAAAGGCGATGTGCTAGGAGTAGCGCGTATTGCTGCAATTCAAGCCAGTAAAAAAACGGCTGATTTAATTCCATTGTGTCACCCCATTGCCTTAACTAAGGTAGCTATAACGTTTAAGATCGATGAAAAGAATACGCAAATTACCTGCACCGCCACTTGTGAGACCACAGGTCAAACTGGGGTTGAGATGGAAGCACTAACCGCTGTGAGTGTAGGCTTGCTGACGATTTACGATATGTGCAAAGTAGTAGATCGCGGCATGATGATAAGCGAGATTAAATTGCTAGAAAAACAGGGAGGGAAATCGGGCGATTGGGTGGCAGCAAGCAAATAAAAAGCCACTCGCTACTTTCATAGACGAGTGGCAAGTCCAAGCTATCATTTGTTTAAATGAACGCGGCCACCACGCTTACGCCCACTTAAAATGATCTATTGGATTAACTATCTACCTAATAGGCCTAGCGCGCCCATACCACCAATGTAGTGGTCAACTAAAATTGGAGACCTCAATCGACATGATTGGTTGGTTTTCTGTCAATTTAGCCTCAAACTGATTGGGGGACAGATAGCCCAAACTTGAGTGTAATCTACAGCCATTATAAAAAGCAACAATGTACTGTCTAATACCTTTCACCGCTTCTTGATGATTGGCATAATGCGTTTGCCATACACGCTCCATTTTTAAATTTAAAAAGAAACGCTCCATTACTGCGTTGTGCGAGCTTTGCACTGCGTGCAAATGCCTGCCCAAACTGGGGCTCTGGCTTAGTGTTAGTTCACTACTTTTAATCTATTGCTTAACTGATTGACGAATTATAAGACAGCCATTAGCATGGCTACTTCACCATTTTCATTATCGAGATACAAATGAAATCATCACTCATCACACCCATATTTACACCCGTATTTACCATGCAAGGCACGCTCATTGGTGGCTTGCTGATTTTCTCTGTTTTAGGATAGTAATGATGTATAAATATTTACTCAATTACGCAATTTGGGCAATTTGCGCATTTACATTAACCGCCTGCGAACAACAAAAACAAGCATCAGCAGAAGTGGGCGCAATACCAAAAACGATTATTGATAAAGCAACGAATGATATTAATGCCGCCCAAGCACTGGCTGCAGAACAGGCGAAGGCGCTAGAAAATATTGAAGCACCAGCAGATGAAGCAAAATGAGCGTGTCAATCCATCATTTTAGATGCTTTATAAATTCTTAATTTATTGAATAACAAACAAAATGATAAATTGTAATGTTTTATACACATGCCAAAATAAAAGATTAAGTTCTGTTTTTGGGTCTACTTTAAGTTGGGCGGCTCGATTCACCATCGAAAGAGAGATCCACGCGCAGATATGATTATTTTTCTGGCAAACGGCCTTGTTATTGCGGGTACCTGCATTCTCATTTGGGCGCTCTTTCCGCTTCGAGAACTGATAGGTCAATTATCCCCGGGAAGGGTTCTCACTAAATGGTACGTGCTGACGGCTTTGACGTTGTTATTCATTATCGGTTACAGTAGCTATACGCTGGCTTTCTGGAATCACCACACGGATTTGGCAGACCTGCTAGTGCCAAGCATTTTCTTCTTCGGCGCCAGTTTTGTGCGACTGATTTTCGGCCTCTCACTAGAAACCGTTGTCAACGTACGGCTTATGATTCTGCTCGAACAGGAAAGTATTACGGACCCCTTGACAGGACTCTATAACCGCCGTTATCTCGATCGCAGGCTTAAAGAAGAGGTTGGCAGAGCCCAACGATATGAGTTACCTCTTTCCGTGGCTCTTATCGATATCGATTATTTCAAGAGCATCAACGACACCTACGGGCACCAGGGCGGCGATATCGTTCTGACGGGTTTGGGCAAACTGATCTCGCAGAGCATTCGCCCGTCAGATATCGCCGTCCGCTATGGCGGAGAGGAGCTCCTCATTATCCTCACGGCTACCCCCGCAGTTGACGCTCAGACCCTAGCTGAACGGTTACGTCAATGCATAGCGTCCCAGAAGCTCGTGCTGATCGGCAAAGCAAACGAGCGACCAGCACTCCAAGTGACGGTGAGCATAGGGTTGGCCAGTCTCGATCAAGAGATCAACAACGGAGAGATGTTAATCCAGAGAGCCGACGAAGCCCTCTATCGTGCCAAGCGCGAAGGGCGCAATCGGGTTATCGCCGCCCAACAAGGCGCTGCAGGCGACGCCCCGCAAGCGGCGCGCCCGATTGGTCGTTAGGCACTAACTAGCTTAGCAATGCGCGCCGCACTCGCAGGCGCCATGGTGAGGCCATACCTAAAATGCCCTGTGTTTAAATATAAATTTTGAATGCTTGGATGTTGCGCGATTGTGGGCAGGTTATCGGGCGTACCAGGCCGTAGGCCGCTCCAGTGTTTGCGTATAGTGGCGTGCTTTAAGCTGGGTAAAATGGTTTCGGCTTTGGTTTTTAAGTCTTGTTTGACCTCAATTGTGGTACGCGTGTCAAAACCTACATCTTCTAGCGTGCTGCCTGCTAGCAGCAAACCATCGCGGCGTGGTACTAGGTAAAAGCCGTTGCTGTAAATGATGTTTTCAAGTTTTTCTGAAACATTTTCGTACAGCAAAATCTGCCCGCGCATGGGTTTTATGTCTAGGTTTACAGCAGTTTCTTTTAGCAATTCAAAGCTCCAAGCGCCAGATGTGACGACAAAAGCGTCTGCAGCTAGCACCGCGCCGTTATTGGTTCTCCAGCCAGTTATATTTTGTACATTATTAAGTGGTTCAAGCTGTGTGTGTTCTAGCAAAGTCACATTTTGTTGAATTAGCATTTGCCTTAGCGCTTGCAGTAAGTGCGGTGGGCGCACTTGAGCTATTGTTGGCAAAAACAAACCGTTGGCATTTTTTTGAATGGGGATTTGATATTGCGCGCACCAATTAATGGCAGCCTTCTCATCAAAAGTCGGCAAAATTTGCAACCCGCTCTGACTATATTCCGGGTCAATTCCCGTTTCATCTAACAAGCGTTTACACAAGGCTGGGTATAGCTTTGCGCCTGCCATGGCGAGTTGGTTCACTTCGTCTTTGTACATCCATGGCAATAGCGGAAAAAGTATGCCCGCGCCTGCCCAGCTTGATTCGCCCGAGGTTTGCGCGGCGACTATATTGCGTTCTACCAGCGTAACACTACAGCCGCGCAGAACCAGCTGCAATGCGGTTAAGCATCCCATAATGCCGCCGCCGACAACGATTACTTTTTTAGCAGTAATTTTTTGATTTGCCATACCTATTTACCTGAGATTAAATAAATTTCTGCCGCGATTAAACTTTGTGGGCTGCCGAACAGCACCAGCACATCGCCTGCTTCTAAGACAATATCATCACGCGCATGAATGTCTTCCAGCATATTGGGGCGGCGTATTAATTGCACCTCCACGTTAAATCTTGCTAAATCGATGTGGTCTAAACGCAGGTTTTTGGCGTATGAATCTTTGTTAATTTCAACCGAATGCAATCTAACTCGCTGCTCGTTCGCCGCATCTATATCTGAAACACCATGGAAGTAACCTTTAAACATTTTATAACGCTCTTCTCGAAATAAGCGAATACGTTTAACCACGCGATTTAGCGGAATACCCAATAAAACAAGCGCGTGAGAAGCGAGCATAAGACTGCCTTCCAGCACTTCTGGCACCACTTCTGTCGCACCCGCATCTCTAAATTCATCCATGTGCGTTTCGTCGTAGGTGCGCACAATCACGGGTAAATTAGGGTAAGCCTCTTGCGCAACGTGCAGCACTTTCATACTGGCACGCATGTCAGAATAGCTCACAATTAATGCCTTAGCACGCGCGGCGCCAGCAGCCTCGAGCACAATGCGCCTACCAGCATCGCCGTACATCACGTGCTGCCCTGCCGTTGCGGCTTCGTGCACACGCGTGGGGTCAATATCTAGCGCAATAAAAGGAATATTTTCTTCTCTTAAAAAGCGGCCAAGATACTGGCCACTACGTCCGTAACCACAAATGATGACGTGGTTTTTTAAATATTTCGCCACGCCATCAAGCTCTTCCACCACTTGGCTACTGTTGCGCGTGTAACTTTTAACCAATTTGCGTGCAATACGACCATTGTATTGAATGATAAACGGCGCAATCACCATAGAAATAAGTGATGCCGCCAGCACCAATTGTAGATCGTTACCGCCAATTAATTTTTGCTCTAAACCTAAGGCCAATATTACAAAGCTGAACTCACCCGCTTGCGCCAAGATAATGCCCGTGCGAATGCCCACACCAGTTTCAAAGCCAAAAATACGCGTTAGTGTCGCCACCACTAGCGCTTTAAATAATACAAAAGCTAGCAACAAACTAAGCACCAGACCAATGTGATTCACTAGATAATTAAAATCGAGCAACATACCGACACTGATAAAAAACAGCCCGAGCAAAATATCGCGGAAAGAGGCAATGTCAGATTCGACTTGATAGCGATAGCGCGTTTCAGAAATCAACATGCCTGCAATAAACGCGCCCAGCGCATAAGACAGCCCAGCCAATTTGGTGGCCGCCGACAGCAATAGCGTAATCATGAGCACGTTCATCACAAACAACTCGCGCGAACGCTGCCCTGCTACCAAACCAAACCAATAATTGATAATAGTTTTGCCAAATTTAAACAGCACAAACAGCAACACCGCAGATTTAATCAGAGATAAACCCAAGGTTGACCCTAAATCGCCAGAATGTGCGCCAAGTGCGGGAATCAGCACCAAAATAGGAATCACCGCTAAATCTTGAAACAACAAGATACCGATGCTCAAACGGCCATGACGCGAGTTTAAATCGACACGCTCCATTAAAATTTTAGACACGATGGCGGTGGAAGACATAGTGAGCGCGCCACCAATCACAAACGCCGTTGGCAAGCTTAACCCTGCCAGCCAGCCTAACAACATGGTCACAGCCAAGGTAATGAGCACCTGTGAGCCGCCCAAACCAAACAAAGTTTTACGCATGGCGTAAAGCTTGGGCAAGCTAAACTCTAAGCCAATACTAAACATTAAAAACACAATGCCGAACTCTGCCACATGGCGGCCTGATTCGGTGCTGGGCAATAAATCTAATGCAAATGGGCCAAACAGCACGCCCACCACGAAATAAGCTGGCATGGCGGGCAAACGCATGGCGCGGAACAGCGCAACCGCCAATACGGAGCTTGTTAAAAGCAGTAATACACTGGTTAAAGAATCAAACATTTAATGGTTTTTTTCTAAATTTTTTTCTAAATTATTTTGTTGAATTACTGTTTAATTAAGAGCATAAGGCAAAAGTTGTGCCTGCTTATAGCATTTTACTCAAAAAGTCTTCTTTTAGCTTTATTACTGATGCATTCCCTTTTATACTGCATAACTATGTCACCCACATTACTACAATCAGCTCGCGCGCATGCGCCCGACGCTCATGCCAAGCTAAGTACTTTAGAGCTGGCGCGCAATGTCTTAGCCATTGAAGCGCATGAAATTAGTGCTTTGGCGGTAAGATTAGACGCTAATTTTGAAGCGGCAGTGCAGCTCATTTTACATTGCCATGGCCGCGTTGTGGTGAGCGGTATGGGTAAATCTGGTCACGTGGGCGGAAAAATAGCCGCAACCCTTGCCAGCACTGGCACGCCAGCTTTTTTTATGCACCCTGCCGAAGCTAGTCATGGCGATCTGGGTATGATTACGGCAGGCGACGTAGTAATTGCGCTTTCAAACTCTGGCGAGAGCGATGAGCTACTGAATATCGTACCCACCATTAAGCGCCTAGGCGCAAAAATTATCAGCATTACTGGTGCGAAAAACTCAACTTTAGCTAAAGAATCCGATGTGCATTTAAGCGCCGAAGTATCGCAAGAGGCTTGCCCATTGGGTTTGTCGCCCACCGCCAGCACCACGGCTGCGCTGGCTCTTGGCGATGCGCTGGCCGTTTGCGTGCTAGATTTGCGCGATTTTTCGGCCGAAGATTTTGCGCGTTCGCACCCTGGCGGCAAAATAGGCAGGCGCTTATTGGTGCGGGTTAAAGATATTATGCGCACTGGCAATGCCATACCCAGCGTTAATGATGATGAATTATTATCTGTCGCATTGACCGAAATGACCGAAAAAGGTTTGGGGCTGACCGCTATCGTGAATGATGAAAAGCAGCCCATTGGCGTGTTTACCGATGGTGATTTACGGCGCACCTTTGCCAAGGGCATTTATACCAACAGCGCCAAAATTAACGATGTCATGCACGCTAACCCCAACACCATTCACGCCAATCAAATGGCGATTGAAGCAGTAGAAATAATGGAGCAAAAAAAGATTAATGGCTTGCTGGTGGTGGATGATACAGGCAAGCTGGTAGGCGCATTTAATATGCACGATATACTCAAAGCGAAAGTAGTGTAATGACTGGTTTATATAACGAATTAAATAACGAAATTTCTGAAGACGTTTTAGCGCGCGCCAAAAAAATTAAATGTGTGATTTTTGATGTGGATGGCGTAATGACCGATGGCGGCCTAGGCATTGGTGACGATGGGCAAGAGTATAAAAACTTTCATAGCTTAGATGGTTTAGGTATGAAGTTGCTCAAAAAAACGGGTGTTGAGATGGCGATTATCACTGGCCGTACTTCAAATGTTGTCAAGCAACGCGCAGAAACTACAGGTATCGCACATTTTTACCAAGGCGTAGAAGATAAACTAGAAGCCTTTAACGATTTGCTGCAAAAAATGCATTTACAAGCGGATGAAGTGGCTTTTATGGGCGATGACGTAGTAGATGCGCCCGCCATGCTGCGCTGCGGCTTAGCGCTTACTGTGCCCTCTGGCCACCGTTTACTAAAACCTCATGCGCACTATATTACGGTAGCGCCTGCGGGGCGCGGTGCAGTACGTGAGGTGTGCGAGCTGATTATGCAGGCGCAAGGCACGTTTGATGCTCAGATGGCGCAGTTTTTTAAGTAATTGATTCTTAGGCAGCTATGATTGCACGTTCTGCCATATTTTTTCCGCTAGTTTTAGCCGTTGCGTTAGCGATAATTACATTTTGGATTAATCTAACTGTGGAGCAGCAAGGCCCTAAAATTGATGGTAGCACTCGGCATGACCCTGATTATACGATGAATAATTTTGTCACTACACAAACCGATGTCACTGGAAAATTGCGCTACGTTTTGGCCGCAGCCGAGATGGTGCACTATCCAGATGACGACAGCACAGTATTGCAGCGACCACGTTTTACGCAATACACAACCAACAAGCCTTATACGCAAATAGAAGCGCTGCGCGGTTATGTTTCTAGTGATGGCGAGGAAATTGTGCTGGTTGATAATGTAAAAGTAGTGCGCCAAGCGTTTGAAGGTAAGGGCGAAATGCAAGTATTGACTGAAAAATTGATTATTCTCCCTAAGCAAGATTTAGCTAAAACCGATAGTCCAGTGGTGATTAAACAAGCGCCGAAAACTATCATACACGCCACGGGCATGGTCTTTGATAAGAAAAATCAAACCATCAAATTATTTAAAAGAGTGAAAGTACATTACGAGCGCCCTATTGCTGCTAAGCCTAAAACGACCAAACCTGCGACCAATAAATCTAAAGTTGCTAAACCCAAGACAGCGACCAAAACAAGCATTAAAAAATAAAGTATTAAGAAAAAACCTTAGCAAAATGAAACCCTTTAAAAAGAAACAGCGGAGTAAAAAATGAGCCATTCTATTCGTACCAGCTTGTTATGCATGGGCTTTTGTATCAGCCTGTGTACTCACTTAGACGCGTTCGCCGAGGCGGCTGATCGCGACAAACCTATTGAGCTGGAAGCCGATACCGTCACCGTGAATGACGCTAAAAAAACCAGCACCTATACTGGCACGGTTATTTTAACGCAAGGCACATTAACTATTCATGCCGATAAATTAATCGTGCG
>JAYVRE010000140.1:0-2218 GCA_043776535.1 Methylotenera sp.
TAAATGGTTTTTATAGCACCTTAGAACAGTTTAAAAGGATTGCCTAAACCGCGCTTTCGCCCGTCTCACCCGTTCTAATCCGCACTACTTGCTCTACGCTACTCACAAAAATCTTACCATCGCCAATTTTGCCCGTATGTGCCGATTTGATAATGGCTTCCATGGCGGCTTCTACCATTTCATCGGTAACGACTAGCTCAATTTTAATTTTTGGTAAAAAATCTACCACATATTCGGCGCCACGGTAAAGTTCGGTATGGCCTTTTTGGCGACCAAAGCCTTTTACTTCGGTTACTGTGAGGCCGTTGACGCCGATTTCTGATAAGGCTTCGCGCACTTCGTCTAACTTAAATGGTTTGATTATCGCTTCAATTTTTTTCATGCTGGCTCCAGCCTATATTTTTTGAGTGTGAATGTTGTTACATTGATTCTACTAGCTAAGCCTAATCATATCAATCATTCGTCATATCAATCATTCGTCATTCCGTACAGCGAAGCGTGATACGGAATCCAGTGTCTTTTGTCAATTGTGCTAGAAAGTCGCTGGATACCGACTTTCGTCGGTATGACGGATTAGCTGAACTCGAGTTTGGCGGTAATCGGGTAGCGCCTGTCTTTGCCAAAGCCTCTTTGCGTTATTCTAACGCCAACTGGCGCTTGGCGGCGTTTATATTCGTTGTGGTCGATTAAATTGGTGACACGACTGACGTCTTTTTCGCTATAACCTAGCTGCTGGATTTTATCGCGGCTTAAATCGTCTTCCACATAGGCTTGCATAATTGCGTCTAAAATTTCGTAAGGCGGCAAGCTGTCTTGGTCGGTCTGGTTGGCGCGTAGTTCGGCGCTGGGCGCGCGGGTGATGATGCGTGTGGGAATGACTTTTGAAAGGCTATTGCGATATTCTGCAAGTTTATAAACTAAAGTTTTCGGCACATCTTTCAATAATGAAAAACCGCCCGCCATATCGCCATACAGCGTGCTGTAGCCCACCGCCATTTCCGATTTATTACCCGTGGTCAGCACGATGCTGCCAAATTTATTTGATAGCGCCATCAGCAACATGCCGCGAATGCGCGCTTGCAGGTTTTCTTCGGCGGTATTAAAAGGTAAATCGCCAAATTCTGGTGCCAAAGTCTCACGAAAAAGCTCAAACAAATCTTTAATCGGGATTTGGCTGTATTTCACGCCAACCAAATTCGCCATTTCAATCGCGTCATCCACGCTAATATTGGCGGTAAATTCGGATGACATCAGCACTACTTTCACGCGCTCTGCGCCTAGCGCATCCACGGCAATAGCGAGCGTGAGCGCCGAATCAATGCCGCCCGAAAGCCCTAACACCACACTGGGGAAGCCATTTTTATTCACATAGTCTGCAAGCCCCAATTTAAGCGCGTTATAGACCGATGCTTCTGTGCTTAACTTAGGTGCAATATCCGCTTTGGCAGGCTGGTGCTTGTTTTTATCTAGTGCGATTTCAACATAACTTAAACTTTCTACAAAGCTAGGTAATTGCTGCGTGACTTTGCCTTGACTATCCATAACAAACGAAGCGCCGTCAAACACCAATTCATCTTGACCGCCCACCATGTTCACATAAATAATCGGTAAACCCGTTTCTTTTGCGCGTTCGGCAATCACTTCGTAGCGCGTTTCCAGCTTATCCATGTGGTAGGGCGAGGCGTTTAGTGCCAGCAAAAATTCTGCGCCTGCTTGTTTGGCGCGAATAGCTGGTAAGACTTCCCAGCCGTCTGCACAAATCATCACGCCAAATCTAATGCTTACGTTTGATGAAGTTCCTTGGTGCAAAAAAACTAGCGGCGTATTGCCTGCTTCAAAATAGCGTTCTTCATCAAACACGCTGTAATTGGGCAAAATTTGTTTGTGATAAGTGGCGGTAATTTTGCCGTTTTCGATGACAGAAGCCGCGTTGTAGCGCTTTCCATCTTGTAAATGTGGATGCCCGACCAACAAGGTGATTCCAGACACCTGCTCTGCAAGGCGCGCCAGTGCTTGCTTGCAGACATGGTTAAAATCATCGCGAAACAGTAAATCTTCTGGCGGATAACCGCATAAAGCCAGCTCTGGTGTGATGACAAGGCTTGCGCCAGCTGCTTTTGCGCGGTTGGCAAAATCTAAAATTTTGGCCGCGTTGCCGTGCATATCGCCAACGATGCAATTAATTTGCATGAGAGCTATTTTCATAGCGTAATTTTCA
>JAYVRE010000141.1:0-8537 GCA_043776535.1 Methylotenera sp.
CCAATGGTAGCAAACACCGCAAGCCCAGCAAAAATCATTAAGCCAGCTTGGTAACTGCCTGTAGCCTGCTTAAAGTAACCTAAGCTTGCTGCCAAGTAAAAACCACCCACGCCACCAGCCATGCCAACTAGGCCTGTCATTACACCAATTTCTTTGCGAAAACGTTGTGGAACGAGCTGAAATACAGCACCGTTACCCATGCCTAATACCGCCATAACTGGAATGATAATGGCTAAAGCTAGTTGATAAGTAGGCTGGCCAAAGCTCATCACAAATAACAATATTGCAGCAATCGTGTACATCACGAGCAGGGTGCGTATGCCACCAACCCGGTCTGCAATCAGACCACCGATAGGTCGTGTGAGTGAACCTGCGAATACGGCTGCAGCCGTGCAGTAACCCGCTTTAACCGCGCCAAGTGCGTATAAATCGTTAAAATAAATCGTTAAGCTTGATGCCAAGCCTACAAAACCGCCAAAAGTCACGCTGTAAAAAAACATAAACCACCAAGCGTCTTTGTCTTTTAAAATCGCCAAATATTGGCTGAGCGATTTGGCAGGCGGCGTGTCTGGACTATCTTTTGCAAAAATTAAATACACGGCAAGAGCAATGCCAAGAGGAATAAGTGCTAAGCCAAATACGTTATTCCAGCCATAAGCCACCGCTAAACTAGGTGCCAATAGGGCGGCGAATACTGTGCCTGAGTTGCCTGCGCCAGCAATGCCAAGTGCCGTTCCTTGGTGCTCTGGTGGATACCAACGACTTGCTAAAGGTAAAGCAACCGCAAACGCGGCACCTGCAAAGCCTAAGCCTATACCTAGCATTAAAGACTGTTGAAAGGTTTCAATGCCGTGCAACCAAGCTGTGAGCAAGCTTAAAATAACGATAATCTGCCCAATTAACCCCGCTTTTTTGGGTTTAATTTGATCAACTAACACACCCATCACAATACGCAATAGCGCACCCGCTAATACTGGCGTAGCTACCATCAAACCTTTTTGTGCGGGCGTGAGATGTAAGTCAGTCGCCATTTGCACCGCGAGCGGGCCTAGCAGCACCCACACCATAAAACTTAAATCGAAATATAAAAACGCTGAGAATAACGTGGGTTTGTGCCCGGCTTGCCAAAAACTACTTTTCATACTTATTTCCTTAACTCAATATTTTTTAGTTTGTTATTCAGAGCGTAAGAGAAGAGTCCAGCGTTATGTAACGGTACTATGGATTCTTCGCTTCGCTCAGAATGACGGGGTGGATAGACTTTTAAACCTCAATCGTCTCAAACTGTTTCTGCAATTCGCTGCTTTTAACGCGCTCGCTCCAAGGCTCAACAGCGCCCTGCAGGGCATATAACAAGCGCTCGTAGGCAGCTTTGCGGCCTTCAGCGTCTTCAACCACGCGTTGCTTCACGTATTCCAAACCCATGCGGTGAATCCAATGTACCGTTCTATCCAAATACCTCGCTTCTTCGCGATAAATTTGTATGAACGCACCTGAATATTCCAGTACCTCGTCGTGCGTTTTGACTTTGCATAAAAACTGCGCTACTTCGGTTTTTATGCCGCCATTACCGCCCACATAAATCTCCCAGCCAGAATCCACGCCGATAATGCCCACATCTTTAATACCAGATTCGGCGCAGTTTCTAGGGCAGCCTGACACCGCAAATTTAACTTTATGCGGCGCCCACATGTGGTCGAAGGCTTTTTCAATATCGATACCCATTTGGGTGGAATTTTGTGTACCAAAGCGGCAAAACTCACTACCCACGCAGGTTTTCACGGTGCGTATTCCTTTCGCGTAGGCGTAGCCAGAAGGCATGTCTAGGTCTTTCCACATACCGACTAAGTCTTCTTTTTTTACGCCAAGCAAATCAATACGCTGTCCACCTGTGACTTTTACCATAGGCACCGCGTATTTATCTGCTACATCGGCAATTTTGCGCAATTGATCTGGCGTAGTCACGCCACCGTACATGCGTGGAATTACTGAGTAGGTACCATCTTTTTGAATATTGGCGTGTACTCGCTCATTAATAAAACGCGATTGCGGATCATCCACCGCCTCGTGTGGCCAAGTGGATAGCAAATAATAGTTGAGCGCCGGCCTGCAAGTGGCGCAGCCATTAGGTGTGCGCCAAATCATGCCTTTCATGGCATCTGGAATATTCAGATATTTGTGTTTGCGGATTTCATCGCGCACCTCTTCGTGATTTTTGTCTGAGCAACCGCAAATAGATTTGCTAGTAGAAGGTGGTGCATAACCGCCACCCAAAGTGCTGGCTAAAATTTGCTCAACCAAGCCAATGCAGCTGCCGCAGCTAGAACCCGCTTTGGTTTGTTTTTTAACATCGTCAATGGTAAATAAGCCTTGGTCTTGAATGGCTTTAACAATGGTACCTTTACACACACCATTACAGCCACATACTTCCATTTCGTTGGTCATGCTCGCGGCTTTGTCTTGGCCTTGGTGGCCAGTGTTACCAAGGCTGTCTTGGCCAAACATTAAGCTGTCGCGAATTTCGTGAATCGCTTTGCCATCACGCAACATTTGAAAATACCACGCACCGTCGGTGGTGTCGCCATACAGCACGCTGCCAATTATTTTATCATTTTTGATGACGAGCTTTTTGTAAACCCCGCCCACGGCGTCGTGCAACACAATTTCTTCGCGGTCTTCGTCTGCCGCTTCAATACCGCTTCTAAAGTCACCAGCGCTGAATAAATCGATGCCTGTAACTTTTAATTTGGTGGAGGTGACAGAGCCTTTGTAAGCGCCAATGCCGTAATTAGCTAAGTGGTTGGCGCACACTTTGGCCATCTCGAATAATGGCGCAACCAAGCCATATGAAATACCGCGATGCGCTACGCACTCACCTACCGCATACACGCGCGGGTCGTAAGTTTGCATGGTGTCGTTGACCACAATGCCTTTATTGCAATAAATACCAGCCGACTCAGCAAGTGTAAAGTTAGGGCGTATACCGACAGCCATTACCACTAAATCCGCAGATAGTTGGCTGCCATCAGCAAAGTGGACATCGGTTACACGTCCGTTTTCACCTGTTAATTCTTTAGTATTTTGCTTTAATTGAAACTTAAGCCCTTTGGCTTCTAAGCTAAGTTGCAGCATTTTGCCTGCGGTTTTATCTAACTGGCGTTCCAGCAGCCATTCATTACGGTGTATTACCGTTACATCCATGCCTTGAATTTTCAAACCATTAGCCGCTTCAAGACCCAATAAACCGCCACCAATCACCACTGCATGTTTATGCGTTTTGGCAGTAGCAATCATTTCGTCGGTATCTTTAATATCGCGATAACCAATCACGCCATCCAAGTTTGCACCTGGAATCGGCAGCATAAACGGCTTAGAGCCTGTGGCAAGCAGCAGTCTATCGTATTCCGCGCTGGTGCCGTCTTCAGCGTAAACAACACGGTTTTTACGGTCAATTTTATTGATGCGCGCACTGGTGTAAAGCGTGATGTTATTTTCAACGTACCACTCGCGGGTATTGAGAATAATATCGTTAATGGTTTGCTCGTTTGCCAGCACGGGCGATAGCATGATGCGGTTATAATTGGGGTAGGGCTCATCGCCAAACACGGTAATATCGTAAAGTTCAGGCGCGATTTTTAGCAACTCTTCTACTACCCGCATGCCAGCCATGCCGTTACCAACCACTACTAATTTCATTTTTTGCATAATGTTGACTTCAATTGATGAATACAGACAGCTTTACATTGGCAATTAATATGCCAACATTATTTTTTGTTTAAAACCATTGGCTTGCCAGTTTTTTTGCAATGAATAGAATTAAATAAGCGCTCAAAAAGTGCAAACGCACCATTTGGATGACCCAAAATGGTGCGTTATTGGCTTTTTTGAATTACCCAGCAATTTTAAAATGTGTACATTGCGGTTAACCATAATTTTTCAATATCACGAATGCGGCCACGATTACCCGTAATTGTATTTGGAACATTGGCGGTGGCTGCATATTTATCATCTTCATTATGTCTACCATACTCAAATTTAGTCATGATATTTTTATTCCAGTTATACGTGGCGGCTACGTTCCAACCAGTACCGTATGTATCACCATTTGTTTTTCTACCGCCACCCACTGTATTAAAATCTTCGTCAGATTTAAGCACATGGTAATCGGCAAAAAATAAAATATCAGCATACTTATAGGTAGCAGTAACAAATGTATCTTGAATACCTTGGCGTGGTGTTACTAAAAATCTATCGACCCCACCTTGAAATAAGTGGTTAGTGCCTAATGGCGTTTGAAAGGCATATTTGCTATTGTTACTAGATAATAATTCTTGATCAATACGTACGCTAAAGTTATCAATACCTACGCCACCGCCAAGCTTGTAATAATGCGCGTCAATACGTTTGTCACCATCAGCATAATCGGTTTGTTTAGCATATTCAGCGGTATAAAGCGCACGTAAATTGGGGTTAAATGGGTGCACGCCATCTAGACGTATGCCTAATATTTTATTGGATTGGTCTGCGGTTAGATTAGGCTTGCCGTTGTTATTAAGTGAACCAGCACCAAACCATGCGTTACCAAAACCTAAATCATCCATATTAGAAAAATAACCATAACCTACTAAAAACTCAGTAGGTGAAATACGATATTTGACATTGGCAATTTCTAAATCGCCATCGCGTTGTTTGGTCGTAATTTGCGTGACTTGCTCAAAATGTGCTAAAAACACTTCGGTTTCTGGAATCGATTTGTTTAATACAGAAACCCCATCAAATACTTGCATCACTTGCCTAAAACCAATATCACCAATAAAGCGCACGTTATCTAAATTAACTTGTTGACGACCTAAACGAACGCGTGTGTTTTTGATGCCTGTCCAAGTGACATATAGTTGATTCACATCAAAGTGGTTTGGATCCACAATAGTGGCATAGCCCGCTTTATCAATTTCGGTTGCGTTGCCTTTACGGTCGTTATAGTTATCAATAAATTTAGTGACACCAATCAATTGCCCTGTAAAACTAAAATTGTTATATGGAGCGGTTTGCCAGCCAACCAAGCTGCGTAGCGTTAAAGCTTCAGCATCTTTCAATTCTTTATTGGCTGCGGGTGTGAGAGTTGGGCCTAAGCCATCTTGGTCAACAAATTCATAACGTAATCTAAAGCTGCTTAAATTTTTACCTTCTTTAATCGAGTCCATCAATGTATATTCATCGGTAGAAGGCTCTTCAGCTTGTGCGCTGCTTGCAAATCCAGATAATGCTAAGCATAAATTGAGTGCCAATAAACTAAGTCTTGGGGCTTCAAATTTAGTAATTTTAAGTTCAGTTAGTTTAAGTTTAGATGACTCTAATTTAGATAAGCTGAGTTTTAGTAAGTTAGTTTTTTTCATGATATTTATCCAGGTTAATCGTTTCGTTAGGTGAATTAGGTTTAAAAATTAAGCTATTTTTTTAGCGTGTCGCTCGTATAAGAACTTGAGCACTTCACTGCGTAGGTGGTTGTAATCTGGGTTTTCGGCAAGCGCTAGGCGATTGCGTGGTTTAGGTAAATCTACCGTTAATATTTCGCCAATGCCAGCACGTGGGCCGTTTGTCATCATTACAATACGGTCAGATAATAAAACGGCTTCGTCAACATCGTGTGTCACCATCACAGCCGTGGCGCCAGTTTTTGCCATAATTTTCATCAATTCATCTTGTAAGCCAGCTCGTGTTAGCGCATCTAACGCACCAAATGGCTCATCTAGCAACAGTACTTTAGGCTCCATAGCTAAGGCGCGTGCAATGCCTACACGCTGTTTCATACCGCCCGATATTTCATTAGGACGTTTTTCTGTAGCATGGCTTAGCCCAACTAAATCAAGTGCAGCATGGGTGCGTGCTTGTTGCTGTACTTTGGTTTCAGAACCAAATACGCGTTCAACTGCTAAATGCACATTTTCAAAGCAAGTTAGCCATGGCAGTAGGGAATGATTTTGAAACACTACCGCACGCTCAGGTCCAGGTTTTGAAATTTCGCGGCCAGCGCAAAACAAATAACCACTAGTAGGTTTTAACAAGCCAGCAATTAAATTGAGCACAGTGGATTTGCCACAGCCAGAGTGACCAATAATTGAAACAAACTCACCCTGATTAATACTTAAATTAACATTAGTTAAGGCTTCAAAAGTGCCTTTTTTAGTCACAAAACGCATACCCACATCTTCTATGTGTACATAGCGCTCAGTTACTAGGTTTGCACTTTTAGCTGTGCTTGCGCCAGATGTAGCTGGATTTAACTTGGCCAAATCTAAAACTTCATTTAAAACTGTGTTCATAGTCATCCCCTTATTCGTAATTAAAACGATTAGCCAGTGCAATTAAGGCTTGCTCTAGCAATAGGCCAATGATGCCCACCACAAAAATTGCGATGATAATATGCTCGTAATTAGACGCGTTATATTCATCCCACAACCAGAAGCCAATACCAGCACCGCCATTAAGCATTTCTGCCGCTACAATCACCAACCAGGCAATACCAATTGAAAGGCGCACGCCTGTCATCATGTAAGGCAACACATAAGGGAATGAGATTTTAGTGATAATTTTCCATTCGCTTAAATTAAGCACTTTAGCTACGTTCATGTAATCTTGCGGCACTTTGCTTACACCAACTGCTGTGTTGATTACCATAGGCCAAATGCTGGATATAAAAATCACCCAAATTGCAGCAGGGCCAGCAGCACCCATTATTAATAAACCTAATGGCAACCAAGCCAGTGGAGATACTGGTCGCAATAGGCCAATCACTGGAGCGGTCATGCGCGACATAAATTCATAGCGCCCAATCATAAAGCCTAGTGGAATGCCCACTATTGCAGCTAAACCAAAGCCCAAACCTACGCGCTGCAATGAAGATAAAATGTTCCAGCCAATACCTTGGTCGTCTAGACTATTGCGATGAAAAGGGTGCGAAAACAATTCAACAGCAGAATGCCAAGTACTTATTGGGCCTGGCAATATTGGTTGTTGCTGAGACAGTAATGTCCAAATACCCAAAAATAACAAAATACCAAAAACAGCAGGGATTAGGGTTTTAAGAAAATCGCTTGTTTTGCTATGCATGGGGTTGGCTGGCTTAACACTTTTAGTTTCCTTTTTTTCAATGATCATTTTTATGTGCGTGCTGCCTTCATTTGCTGCAATCACTGTATTTTTATCAGCATTGAGGGTGCTGGTTTTTGCATCGCTTGAAATCAGTGTTAAGTGATCTTTATTCATACTTGCTGCGCTCATGGCGTGCTCCTTAAAAATACGTAACAATTTATGTTGCTACGTATTAGTAAATGATTTATTTTAAAATATTGTTATGCTTTAATTTTAAAACTTGCAGCATAAGCGGCTGGATTTGAACCATCCCACACCACGCCATCCATCAATTTGCTGCTACGCATTGGGCTCTTAGGAATGCTTGTACCCGTTAAACTTGCCGCTTCGGAGTAAAGCTTAATTTCGTTAAGCTTGGTAGCTACCGCCAAATAATCAGGATCAGCTTTCAATAAGCCCCAGCGTTTATGCTGTGTTAAGAACCACATGCCGTCAGATAGGTAAGGGAAATTCACATAACCATCTTGATAAAACTTCATGTAGTTAGGATCTTTCCATTTTTTGCCGATACCGTTGTCATAATCCCCAGCAAAGCGTCCTGCAATTACCTCTTCAGATGTGTTGACATAGGCTTTTGCAGAAATTAATTTAGCCACTTTTGCACGGTTTTCCATCACATCAATATATTTACAGGCATCTAAAATCGCTGCAATCATGGCGCGGGTTGTATTGGGATTTTTAGCCACAAATTCAGCCGTTGTACCCAATACTTTTTCTGGATGGTCTTTCCAAATATCTTGTGTTGTTGTCACGGTAAAGCCCACTTTATCGGCAATGGCACGTGCGTTCCAAGGCTCGCCCACACAATAGCCATCCATATTGCCAATACGCATATTGGCCACCATTTGCGGTGGCGGTACTACGATTGATTTAATGTCAGTAACAGGGTTAATGCCATTGGCCGCTAACCAGTAATTAAGCCACATAGCATGCGTACCTGTTGGAAATGTATTGGCAAAGGTAAAATCACGGTTTTCATTTGCCATTACGCGTTTAAGTGATTTGCCATCTTTTACGCCTTTATCGGCTAATGCTTGCGATAACGTAATCGCTTGGCCATTGTGATCTAGGGTCATCAACACTTTCATGTCTTTTTGCTGGCCACCAATACCTAATTGCACACCATAAATTAAGCCATATAAAACATGAGAAGCATGCAATTCACCGTTCATGGTTTTATCGCGTATGGCAGCCCAAGAAGCTTGCTTAGCTGGGATAATTTTGATGCCATATTTTTTATCAAAACCCATTTCAGCTGCCACAACAATAGGTGCGCAATCGGTTAATGGAATAAACCCTATTTTTACTTCAGTGATTTCTGGTGCATCAGAGCCAGCTGCGTAAGCCATGCTGCTAAGTCCTTTTGGCAACACATTAAGCATCGC
>JAYVRE010000142.1:0-2211 GCA_043776535.1 Methylotenera sp.
CAACACATGCGGCATGGCGACTTTATCGTAAACGGTGTTGTTCCAGCCTGTTGGCGTGGTTTCATCGCGATAAAAACCACGCATATAGGCATACACCCAATCTGCGCCGCGCGCGCGCACTTCTACAGATAAATCTGGCGGCGCAACACCAAACCACTTTTTCGCGTCTTTGGGATTCATCGCCGTTTTCATGGTATCGCCGACTTTTTCGCCCGCAAATAGCAAATTGTCTTTAATTTGCGCTTCAGTGAGGCCAATATCTTTTAAGCGGTTGTAGCGCATGTAATTGGCGCTATGGCAATTAAGGCAGCTATTCACAAAAGTACGCGCGCCACGCTGTAATGAAGCATTGTCATTCGCGTCAATCGGTGCGGTAACGGTAATTTCTGCCACATTAGCTAAGGCTAACACTGGCAAAAACATCAATGTTATTAAGCCTTTTCTTAAGATATTTATAGTTTTCATATTAGTTCGTCACCCTTTCTGGCACTGGCTTGGTTTTATCAAGCGTGGTGTAGATAGGCATTAAAAAGAAAAACGCAAAATAAACCACAGTAAAAAAGCGTGCAACCACGGTGGCACGGTCTGCGCCGCCCATCCAATCACCAAATTGACCCCATACATTAGATGGCACAGTACCTAAATAACCGAGTACGAAAAAGCTCACTACAAAAGCGGCCAACCAACATTTATACAGCGTGCCGCGATAGCGAATCGATTTCACTTTACCTTTATCTAACCAAGGCAATAATGCAAACACCATGACTGACAATCCCATCGCTGCCACACCGGGAAACTGCGAATTCATGACAGGTGGAATCGCTCTTAGTATTGAGTAATACGGCGTAAAATACCACACTGGCGCAATATGCTCTGGCGTTTTGAGCGAATCTGCAGGTATGAAGTTATTGGCTTCTAAAAAGTAGCCGCCCATTTCTGGCGCAAAAGCAATAATGGCCACAAACACAATAAAAAATACCACCACGCCAACCAAATCTTTCACCGTGTAATACGGGTGAAACGGAATGCCATCAAGCGGAATACCTGTTTTCTTGTCTTTGCTTTCTTTAATCTCAACGCCGTCAGGGTTATTGCTACCCACTTCATGCAAGGCAATTAAATGCGCCATTACCAAGCCCAGCAACACCAGCGGCAGTGCAATGACATGGAAGGCAAAGAAGCGATTGAGCGTCGCATCCGACACTAAATAATCGCCACGTAGCCATTCAGACAAATCTGGCCCGATGAAAGGGATGGTCGCAAACAGGTTCACAATCACTTGCGCGCCCCAATAGGACATTTGACCCCAAGGCAATAGGTAGCCAAAAAACGCTTCGCCCATTAAACATAAGAAAATGCCTACGCCAAACAACCAAATCAGCTCGCGCGGATTACGATAAGAGCCGTAAATAACGCCACGGAACATGTGCAGATAAACCACCACAAAGAACATCGACGCGCCTGTAGAGTGCATATAGCGGATGATATTACCGCCAAACACGTCGCGCATAATATACTCGACCGAGGCAAACGCCTCTTCTGCGCTAGGCTTGTAATGCATGGTTAAGAAAATACCCGTGGCGATTTGCAGCACCAAAATCAACATCGCTAACGAGCCGAAAAAGTACCAAAAATTAAAGTTTTTTGGTGCGTAATATTCGGTTAAATGGTTTTTGATATTACTGGTAAGCGGAAAGCGCTTATCAATCCAACCGATTAAGCCTGTAGTTTCAACGATTTTTGCTGATGTTTTATCTTGAGCCATGATTAAACCTCCGCTTTCGCATCAACACCAATAAGCAGCGTTGTGTCAGATAAATATTGATGTGGAGGAACGACTAGATTAATAGGCGCTGGCGAGCCTTTAAACACGCGGCCTGCGAGGTCGAACTTGGAGCCATGACATGGGCAGAAAAAACCCCCTGTCCAATTCTCGCCCATGTCGCCGCCCATCTCTAATTTAGCGGTTGGCGAACAGCCTAAGTGTGTACAAATACCTACTACCACCGCTAGATTTGGCTTAATTGCGCGCTCAGCATTTTTGCAATAGGCTGGCTGTTGAGAAGTCACCTCGCTCATCGGGTCTGAGAGTTGATTATTATGTTTGGCCAGATCCGCCGTCATTGCATCGGTGCGATTAAGAATCCACACTGGCTGTCCGCGCCACTCTGCGGTAATCATGCTGCCAGGCGCAATTTTGCTTATATCCAC
>JAYVRE010000143.1:0-2202 GCA_043776535.1 Methylotenera sp.
GACTTGTGCTGGGTCGGCTTGAATGGTTGCAACTTGTGATGCAGCCGCAGTTGATTGCGGTGCAGGCTGTGCGACAATCGTGCGAGCGGGAATCGCCACATCTGGCGCGGTATCGATAAACTGATAAAAGTAAGCGCCCATACTCAACAAAACCAGCAATGCTAAACCTGCAACTATCGCTAAATTTTTATTGCCGCTAGCAACTTCTTTGCCTTTAGCGGTAAATACATTTGCTGCATTTTTAGGTGAAGCGCTTAATGTTGCGCCAGTCTTCACCACGCCAGCATCAGCAAGCAGTGCATCGACAAGCGCCGGCTCATCAATTACTTTCGGTTCGTCGAGTATGTTAGTTGCAGGTGCGAGGGAAAGCACCATATCAGCGGCGTTTTCAGTCGCTTTATCGCTTATTGTTTGTTTTTGTTTTGCACTAACACGTTCAGACTTAAGTTTTTCTGCTAGCGCTTGCTCAGTTTTGGTGGCCTGTTCAAGGCTTAGGGCTTGTGCATCTATTTTTACTTTTTGGGCTTGCGCTTCTTCGGTCTTCGCGTTTTGCGCTTTATCCAGTGCTTTAATCAGCAGGCTCATGATTCATTCGGCTTGAGAGTTAATTCGGTTTGGCAATTAATTTGCTTCTTCAAGTACGTTTTGCAATTGTTGCTCTGGCAAATACTGCTTGTAACTTTGCAATTCGTCGCTCTCAAGGCTAGGATTGGTAATAACGGTTGGGCGCAAGAAAATCACTAATTCAGTTTTTTTTGTTGTTTGATTTTTTGCAGTAAACGCTTTACCAACACCTGGCACAGACATTAAACCTGGTATGCCACTATTGGTCTTAGTTATTTCATCTTGCATTAAACCACCTAATATGACTGTATTGCCGCTACCCACTTGCAACATCGATTCCATTTCTCGCACTTCTATCTCCGGAATACTATTTTCGATTCCGCTCGCTTTAATCGCTGGATTTGGATCTAGCTTAAATCCTGATTGCCTTGCAATAGTTGGCCGTACATTGAGTGTAACCACTGTATTTTCATTAATTTGTGGTGTTACTGACATCCAAACGCCTACAGGAATTGTATGCGGCGTGGTTGTAACGGTATTGGGCTGAGTTGTGCCATTGTTGGTAACGCCTTGTTGCGCATTCACCGTAAAATAAACTAGATTATTCACAACTTTTAATATCGCTGTTTGACTGTTAAGCACCATGAGTTTAGGACTAGAAAGCACTTTGGTATCACCAAATGTTTGCAGTAAGCGAATAGATGCGGCTAAATCGCCAATTGCTGTTGAATTATTATAGCCAATCGCAAGTCTTGGCGCTGCAGTTAAGCTGTTGCCGAGTAACTCTTGCTTAAACGTAAAACCACTTAGGCGTCCACCACCACCCAAACGACTCCAATCAACACCTGCTTGAAAGTTATCGTTAAGCGTAATTTCTACAATTGACGCCTCAATCAATACCTGTCGTCTAGCACCAGCTTGTACTCTATCAATAAATTCCTGAATCGCTTTATGCTGTCTTTCTGATGCGCGAACACTGAGTACGCCTGTCTCTTTATTGGCAATCACGTTTGCTGCAAAAAGCTGCCTATATTCTCTAGCGTTTCGATCTAAAGTAGCATCTCTTTTGGCATTACTTATAACATCTAAATCTTGATTGCCACTTACTGACGCGCCGCTTGCACTGCCTGACAACCTGCCTGTTGAACCTGCTGCAGATGCAGATCCTTCACCTCTGCCACTAATAGAATCATTGTTTTTGTAAGAATCTCTCAAAGTAGCATCAGATGAAAACCGGCCAATCAGCACCTCTTTATCACTTTCTAACAAAATATCTTTTATGTTTTGAACGAGTGAATCCCAAAAATAATTCTTAGACTCCGACTCAACCGAGGTAGAAGAGGTGTTGCTACCGCCTGTCGAGCCACTACTACTTGTAGTGCTTGTACTTCCGCCCCCTCCACCTGTAACAGTAGTATTTGACGCAGAGGCAATCTCATTTGCTACGCTAACACTGCCTTTAGTAGTGCGTTGCATATTTACATAATTAATTTGGTAAGTTTTTAATACTGGCGAGTCTGGCGCGATAAACAGCGTATTTCCTTCCATTTTATAGGTTAAATCCACTTGTCTTGCCAAGCGCTCTAAAATCGCGGGCAACGTTTGATCAACCGCATTTAACGTGGCGCGACCTTGTAT
>JAYVRE010000144.1:0-2200 GCA_043776535.1 Methylotenera sp.
TTTTCAAGCTAAATTTTTGTGTTTGTATGCGCTTTAGCTATACGTCTTTATGGGCGACTATTATAATGGATATCTCACACAAATTTTTAAAGACTTTACTATGCAAACAACTCCAGCAATTACCCCTGTAGTCTTGTTGATTTTAGACGGCTTTGGCCATAATGAGGATGTGGCAGACAACGCCATTGCACAGGCGCGCACGCCCAATTTAGACGCGCTTAAACTTGCATATCCGCACACGCTGATTAACGCCTCTGAGCATCATGTAGGCTTGCCAGGCGGGCAAATGGGTAACTCAGAAGTGGGGCATTTAAACATGGGCGCGGGGCGCATTGTGTTTCAAGATTTTGAGCGCATCAATAACAGCATTGCCAGTGGTGAGTTTTTTAAAAACAAAGCCTTGCTGCAAGCGTTGCAAAACCTAAAAGCCAATAATAAAGCACTCCATATTTTTGGTTTGCTGTCAGATGGCGGCGTGCATAGCCATATCGACCATATTTTGACCATGCTGGAAATGGCCGCGAGCCAAGGCTTGCAGCGCGTATTTGTACACGCGTTTTTAGATGGCAGAGATACGCCGCCGATTAGCGCAGCGCCTTATATTGCGGCGCTAGAAGATAAAATAAGCGCACTTGGCGTGGGCAAAATCGCCTCAATATCTGGCCGCTTTTACAGCATGGATAGAGACAAACGCTGGGAACGCGTCGCGCCTGCTTACCACATGATTGTGAATGGAAGCAGTGAGTTTACTGAGGCGACGGCATCGGAAGCGCTGCACAAGGCCTATACACGCAAAGAATCGGACGAATTTGTAAAATGCACCATGATTAAAACGCCTCTGGAGGCCGCCACCCGCTTAGAGGATGGCGATGCAGTTGTTTATATGAATTTTAGAAGTGACCGCGCACGCCAACTAACCGACGCGATTTTGAACGAACATTTTGATGGCTTTGAGCGTGAGCGCGTGCCACAACTTTCAGGCTATTTCACCTTAACGCAATTCGACCAAAAACAAAAAAAAGCCACGCCTATATTCGCCGCCACCAGCGTGCCCAACACCTTTGGCGAATACATACAAAATTTAGGTTTAACGCAATTACGCATTGCCGAAACCGAGAAATATCCACACGTGACCTTCTTTTTTAATGGCGGCGACGAGACCGTTTTTAAAGGCGAAGACCGCATTATGGTGCCTTCGCCCAAGGTTGCCACTTACGATTTGCAGCCCGAAATGAGCGCGTTTGAACTGACTGATCAATTGGTAGATGCGATCAAAAGTAAAAAGTACAATGCGATTATTTGCAATTACGCCAATTGCGACATGGTTGGCCACACAGGCAATATACAAGCGGCTATCAAGGCAGTTGAAACGCTGGATGACTGCGTTGGGCGCGTGGTTGCGGCAGCGCAGACAACAGGCGCAGAAGTAATTATTACCGCCGACCACGGCAATGCTGAAAAGATGCACGACCACGATAATAACCAGTTACACACACAGCATACGACTAATTTAGTGCCATTTATTTATGTGGGGCGCAAAGCAACTATTACCAAAACCAGCGCCAATATTGGCGCGCTTTCTGATGTTGCGCCCACTTTGCTCACCATGATGGGCGTGCCGCAGCCAAATGAAATGACGGGTAAAAGTTTGCTTAGCTTTGGTAATTCAAAACTTTAATAGTTGATTTTCTGCCATTGAAACCTCTGATTAAAATTCTGTTGTTTTGTCTTTTTACTGTCTTTATTGGCAGCGCATTTGCCGCCAAGAAAATTGACGTGGCTAAAGAAGATTTAAGCGATTTGCATGAAAAAATTCAAGCGCTTAAAAAAGAGCTGGATAGCAACCAAGAGGCGCACAAAGACGCCAGCGATGAATTGAAAAACTCGGAAACCGCAATTAGCGCAGCCAATAAAAAGCTGCGCGAGATTAATCAAAAGCAAAAGCAAAACAAAAATACTCTTAATTCCCTCAAAAAACAGTCGCTTAACCTAAATGAAAGCTTAAGTCAGCAGCAACAGCAATTAAGCCACTTGCTGCGCCAGCAATATATGTACGGCGGCCACAGTTATACCCAACTTATCTTGCAAAACAAAAATCCGAGCGATATTACGCGCGATGTGAAGTATTTTTCTTACATTGCCAAAGAACATGCCAAGGTGATTGATGGTATGCAGACCAACTTGGTAAAAGTGAAAAAAC
>JAYVRE010000145.1:0-2178 GCA_043776535.1 Methylotenera sp.
TCAAGCCATACCCAACTTATGGGACGACATTCAGTCGCTAACTCACGCTGCAGCTGAATCTCTAGGCTATCCCACTCAAAAACCTCTCGCCTTGCTGGAACGCATTATTCAAGCCAGTTCTAACGAAGGCGATGTGGTACTAGACCCGTTTTGCGGTTGTGGCACTGCGGTACATGCGGCGCAAAAGCTGAATCGGCAATGGCTGGGCATCGATATTACGCACTTGGCAGTCTCCCTCATTGAAAAGCGCATGAAAGATGCCTTTGCTGGCATTGTGTTTGAGGTAGAAGGCACACCTAAGGACTTTGAAGGCGCAAGAGATTTAAGCTTGCGCGATAAATACCAGTTTCAGTGGTGGGCATGTTCACTTATTAATGCGCAACCTTACCAAGGCAAAAAGAAAGGCGCTGATGGCGGCATTGACGGCCTGATTTATTTTAATGATGATGGCAAAATGCCCAAGAAAATTGTCGTCTCGGTAAAAGGTGGCGAAAACGTGAATGTGGCGATGGTACGCGATTTAGCGCATGTAGTCGAGCGCGAAAAAGCCGAGATTGGTTTATTTGTAACCTTAGCGGAAGCCACCCGCCCTATGCGCGAAGAGGCGGTGAAAACAGGCTTTTACGAAAGTCCGATTACAGGAACATCTTTTCCTAAAGTGCAAATTCTCACCATCGCAGGCTTAATGGAAGGCAAAGAACGTCCACAATACCCTGATTTAAGCGGCGGAGGCGTAACCTTTAAAAAAGCCAAACGCGAAGAAAAATCAACAAAAAGCGGCGATTTATTTTAAGCCTATAACCCCCACCCTGTCGCCATTCTGGCAATGTGGAAGAATAGCGAAGTTAACTATCATCTAAAAAATTCGCGAATAATGACACTTTCACACTCGCAAAAAATAATCAAAGGTGTACACTGAAATTGTTTGAAAGGCTTTAGTTGATCAACCTTTTTGGGCAAAAAGCCTTTTGAACAAATTTCAATAAGGAGCAAGTCATGAATTTACAATTAACTGGGCATCACTTAGAAATTACTCCTGCAATGCGCGAATATGTGCAGAGCAAGCTCGCTAGAATCAGCAATCATTTTGATCATGTGATTGACGTGAAAGTTACCATGAGTGTAGAAAAGCTCGCCCATAAGGTAGAGGCTACATTGCACGTGCCTGGCAACGATTTACATGCCGAGTGTATAGATGAAAATATGTACAGCGCGATTGATATGCTGACGGATAAATTAGACCGTCAGGTGGTGAAACATAAAGAAAAAAATGGCAACCATAACAAAACCAATGGTGCGGTGAAACATCAAAGCATAGAGCAACATCAAAATATCGAACAACACCAAACTGTTAATTAATTTAATCTTCAACTATGGCTCAAATAAACGTTAGCGAGCTATTTAAACAAACCCGCCTCAAGCTCAAACTCAACTGGGTTGCTGGGCTTGACGGCGGACTTAAACAACTTAATTCCAAGCAAGTGACCAAGCCATCCTTGGCCTTAATCGGTCATCTTAATTTTGTGCACCCCAACCGCGTACAGGTGTTGGGCTGCGCCGAAATGGATTATTTACGTTCGCTTGGCATCATCGCCCTGCAGCAGGCCATTAGCAATTTGTATTCTACAGATTTAGCCGCCGTGGTGGTTGCCAATGGTGAAAAACCGCCTAAGGAGTTAATTAACGCGGCGAATGCCCATCATACGCCGCTGTTTACATCGCCCATGCAAAGCCCGCAATTAATGGATTTATTAAGCCATTATTTAAAACAAGCGATGGCAGAAACCACCAGCTTACATGGCGTATTTATTGAGGTGCAGGGCTTTGGCGTGCTGATTAAAGGTGATGCGGCAATTGGCAAAAGTGAGCTGGCGCTAGAGCTAATCACACGAGGGCACCGCTTAATCGCAGATGATATTGTGGATTTTTATCGCATCTCGCCTGATCGTATCGAAGGTCGCTGCCCTGCGCTATTGCAAGACTTTTTAGAGGTGCGTGGGCTGGGTATTTTGAATATCCGCGCCCTATTTGGCGATAATTCAGTTAAACCAACTAAGCCCTTAGATTTGATTATTCAGCTAGAATTAGCCAATATGCAAAAGCCGCTAGCGCTTGATAGGCTTAACGCCAAAACACAGTTTGAACGCGTGCTAGAAGTAGATATTTGCAAAGTCATTA
>JAYVRE010000146.1:0-2175 GCA_043776535.1 Methylotenera sp.
AATTCTTTAAAATTTCAAGTTAGAGTTTAGGAATCTATGAAACGTATTATCTATTTTTTAGCGACCAATCTTGCCATCATGTTGGTACTTTCTGTCTCCATGCGTATATTAGGCGTGGAGCCTTATCTCAACGCCAATGGACTTGATTTATCTAATCTATTGGCATTTGCAGCCATCATGGGTTTTGGCGGTGCTTTTATCTCGTTGGCAATGTCCAAGTGGTCGGCCAAGCGCATGTCTGGTGCCGTAGTAATTAAAGAGCCACAAACTCCCACTGAAATATGGCTAGTAAAAACAGTGCGGGCACAGGCAGAGATGGTGGGCATTAAAATGCCAGAAGTGGCTGTGTTCGATTCACTAGAGGTAAATGCATTTGCCACGGGTATGACTAAGAATAGCTCGCTAGTGGCGGTTTCTGCAGGCTTGCTCAATAAAATGAGTAAAGATGAGGCCGAGGCAGTACTTGCGCATGAAGTATCGCACATTGCTAATGGCGACATGGTGACACTCACGCTGATTCAAGGTGTAGTGAATACCTTTGTTATGTTCCTGTCTCGTGTGATTGGCTACATGATCGATAAAGTAGTTTTCAAAACTGAGCGTGGCACAGGGCCAGCATTTTTTGTCACCATGATTATCGCCGAGCTGGTGTTGGGTGTATTGGCTTCTATAATCGTGATGTGGTTTTCACGTCAGCGTGAGTTTCGCGCAGATGCAGGTGCGGCTAAATTATCTAGCGCTAAGAAAATGATTGCGGCCTTAGAGCGCTTGCAAGCAGAGCATGAGCCTTCGGCATTACCGAAACAAATGGCGGCTTTTGGTATTTCTGGCAACGGCGCAAGTGGTTTAAAGCGCTTGTTTTCTAGCCATCCTGACTTGAGTGAACGCATTGCTGCGTTGAGAAATAGTTCATGAAATTGATGATGATTGAAAAAATAATGAAACGTGTTGAACTGGCATTAGAGCATTTTATCTTCACCAGCCGCTGGCTACTGGTACCATTTTATGTAGGCTTAGTAGCTGCTGTTATACTATTACTCATTAAGTTTATAAAAGCGTTATTCATATTGTTGCCTGTGACTTTTTCAGGCGATGGTGGCGCAGTATTATTGGGCGTATTGACGCTAGTAGATATTACCTTAGTAGCCAATTTGTTACTGATTATTATTTTTGCTGGTTACGAAAATTTCGTCTCTAAAATTGATACTGGCGATAATGAAGACCGGCCAGAATGGATGGGGCATGTTAGCTTTTCTGATTTAAAACTCAAGCTCATCGGCTCTATCGTAGCAATTTCTGGCATTGAACTGCTGAAGTATTTTATCAATATTAAAGAAGTACTGGCACAAGCCGACGGCAATCAGCAATTGGCTTGGCTGGTTGGCATTCATTTAACGCTGGTGTTTTCGGGTGTGATGTTTGCGCTGATGGACCGCATATCTGCTGGTATTCACCCTGTAAAGGATAAATAAATTTGCCCGCTACAGAGCCTGCCAGCCGTCCTCCAGTTAATCATGGCTCGGTTAGTCGCAGTTCGGTTAATCGCAGCCTAATCTATCGCAGCATAGTCCATGGGCTGGCTTTAGGTGGCTTACTAGCGTTGGCCTTTGTAGTGATTGCACCGTTTCTTGCGCCACTCGCTTGGGCGGGCGTACTAGGTTATGCCTCTTGGCCAGTGGCAGAGCGCATTCGCCTGTGGTGCAATGGGCGAGATGTGCTGGCGGCTAGCATCTGTTCTGCCTTGGCGGCAATTACGCTGCTTTTACCTTTGCTTTGGCTAGTTTGGGTGGCACAGCAAGAGTTCGCCAATGCTTATCCCGCGCTGCAAGCTTTTTTGGCAGAACCGTTACAAATAGTGGACAATCTTAAAAACGTGCCTGTGCTGGGTAGCTGGTTAAGTCAGCTGCAAGAAAGTATAAGCAACAACCCACAAGAGCTTTCTGTAATCATCAACACTTGGCTTGCCGACCATAGAAATGAGGTTGCCATCGTAGTGGGCGGTATTGGCAAAAACCTAGTCAAACTGATATTTGTGGTGGTTATTTTGTTTTTCTTTTACCGTGATGGCACGCGCATAGCACGCGAGCTCCGTCACGTTTTGGCAAGATTTATTGGCGTACAAGCGCATGACTACATACATGCAGCTGGCACCACTACGCGCGCGGTGGTTTATGG
>JAYVRE010000147.1:0-2173 GCA_043776535.1 Methylotenera sp.
TGATATGAAGGTAAATCGAACTGGCACACACCGCCTAAAATGCTGGTGCGTTGCTTGATGCTCATTAACCATTCGTTTTCGCGCAAATGCTGGCCAAGCTTGGCGCTATCACTGCGTAAAGTGGTGGAGCAGCTGCCAATTTCTTTGAGGATTTTATCTAACACTGCTTCGGCAATTATTGGGTTGCCGCGTAGATTCTGCATGGCAAGTCGCTGCCGATCTAGCTCTTGCACCAAATCTGTTTTAAGATCAGCGCGATCAATGATATCTAACATTTGCAGCAGCGAAATTAGCGCGCTATGGTGGTTATGCTGGTGTCCAGCCTCAACGTTCAGCAAAATTCTGCTGAAGATATCTTCTAATCGCAACAGGGTGCGAATGCGCTCATTGAAAGGAAATTCGTAGCTAGACATGACGAAATAAAGTCTGCCAACTTATAATATTAAATTGAGGTGAATTATGAGATTGTTTTGCTAAGTATGCAAGTATTAATATATTTTTGGTGAATCTCAAGAATTTTTTCACGCAATTTTTCAATACTTCCGTTGTTTTCAATCACCTCATTGGCAAGGGTAAGCTGTTTTTTGCGCGAAGTTTGCGCTTTGATCATGTTGATAATTTCAGATTCAGGCAGATTGCTACGTTGTTTTACGCGCTCAATTTGTGTGCTTTCATCGCAATCGATCACTAAAATGCTGTTGATATGAGGCAAATAACGTGGGCTATCAAACAACAAAGGTACTACCAATATTTGATAGGGAGTGCTTTTACTTAAATAATCTTGGTTTGCTTGTAATTGTAAAAGCGCCTCATTATAAATGGCAGGGTGCAAAAGAGCGTTTAACTTGGCGCGCGCAACATCATCGGTAAACACAAGCTTACGCATAGCAGCACGGTTTAATGCGCCTTCTGGCGTAATGTAGTCGCTACCAAAATTGACTTTAATGTCGTTTACTAGCGGTTGATTTATTGCTGTGAGTTCGTGCGAAATAACATCGACATCGGTCACTGGCACGCCAAGCTCTGCAAATATTTTTGCTGCCGCTGATTTGCCGCTACCTATTCCGCCCGTAAGCGCTACTACAAACATGTGTACGCAACTATAAACATTTATAATAGATAAAAACTTGCTAATTGTTGGCCAAAAAATAGCGCTGCAATACCGCCTAAAGCCAAGAATGGCCCGAAAGGAATTGCGGTACCGCCAGACTTTCCTTTAAACATAATCATAGCGATGCCAATTATTGCACCAACAACTGAGCTTAATAAAATTACCGCTGGCAGTAATTGCCAGCCAAACCAAGCGCCTATTGCGCCTAATAATTTAAAATCACCATAACCCATGCCTTCTTTACCTGTAACTAGCTTAAATAGCCAATATACCGACCACAATATTAAGTAGCCAAACACTGCGCCAAGTACGGCGGATTTTATATCTACAAAACCGCCATTTAAATTAAATAATAAACCAAGCCATAACAAAGGCAGCGTAATGTCGTCAGGCAATAATTGCGTATCAAAATCGATAAACGTGAGCGCTACCAGTGCGAACACAAATATAAACGCAAATAAACTAGAATAAGTATAACCGTATTTGTAAGCCACTGCGCCAATGACCGCGCCAGTTAAAGCTTCTATCATTGGGTAGCGCATACTTATTTTGCTTTTGCAACCTTTGCATTTACCGCCCAAAACGAGGTAACTTATCACAGGGATATTCTCTAACGCCGTAATATGATGCCCGCAATTCGGGCATGCTGAGCGCGGCGTGACGATACTGTATTTGGACTGCTCTGGCGCCTCTTTACCTTGTAACTCAAGACAATTGTTATGCCATTCGCGCTCCATCATTTTAGGCAGCCTGTGAATAACCACGTTGAGAAAGCTACCTACCACGAGGCCAAAAATAACAGAGAAAGTCACAAAAAAAGTGGGTTCTGCGCGCAGTAAATCCGATAATGGCATTAAAAAATCAAACATACTTAAAACTCCAAACAGTACTAAAAGATGATGTAAACTAAACATATCATGGCATCGTTAATAAAACTGTGCAAGGCTGTATGTAAGGTTTAAATATAAGGGCACTTCTATAAATACCCCTAAAAAGCGATAATATCACCACTATGCAAACCAGCCTATTTGATCTTGAGAACCGCTACCTCAGTTTAAGCGC
>JAYVRE010000148.1:0-8374 GCA_043776535.1 Methylotenera sp.
AATAAAGGCTTGGCGCACTTGCGATAGATAATTTAAGCGCGCATCTACTGCCATAAAAATGATAGAGAGTGCGCAATAAAACACCATGCGAGAAAATGGCTTAGCGCCACGGACGAAAAAAGCAGGTGTTTCTTGGGTTTCTAGCTTTTGATGAACACCTTTAAGCATGCCAACACGATAGATTGAATTGGCTAGGAGCTGATAATAGTAGCGGGCACTTACTCATTGGCAAATACGTTACCTAGCTTATCCATATCTTCTAATGCACGACCACAACCGCGCGCAACGCAGGTGAGCGGATCTTCCGCCACGATAACAGGCAAGCCAGTTTCTTCTACTAATAATCGATCTAAATCACGTAATAAAGCGCCGCCGCCAGTGAGTACCATGCCTTTTTCGGCAATATCAGCACCTAACTCTGGCGGGGTTTGCTCGAGCGCAGATTTCACTGCGCCTACAATCGAATTTAGCGGTTCGGTAAGCGCTTCTAAAACTTCGTTGCTAGAAATGGTAAACTTACGCGGCAAGCCTTCTGCCAAGTTGCGACCAGTGACTTCCATTTCTAACACTTCAGAACCTGGAAAAGCAGAGCCAATTTTCTTTTTAATGGCTTCAGCAGTCGGTTCGGAAATTTGCATACCGTAGTTGCGGCGAATGTAATCGATAATCGCTTGGTCAAACTTATCGCCACCCACGCGCTCAGATTTGGCGTAAACAATACCACCTAGCGAGATAATACCCACTTCAGTGGTGCCACCGCCAATATCCACCACCATAGAACCTGTAGCTTCTGCTATTGGCATATTCGCGCCAATAGCGGCCGCCATGGGCTCTTCAATTAAAAATACTTGTTTTGCACCAGCGCGCTCGGCCGATTCTTTAATGGCGCGACGTTCTACCTGAGTGGAGCCAACAGGCACACAAATAATGATGCGCGGGCTGGGTGAAAACCAGCGTGCATCATGCACCTTACGGATAAAATATTTGAGCATTTGCTCGGTGACAGTGAAGTCGGCGATTACGCCATCTTTCATCGGGCGAATTGCTTGAATGTTAGCAGGCGAGCGGCCTAGCATGCCTTTGGCATCGGTGCCCACCGCCAACAATACTTTTTTGCCGTTAGGGCCGCCTTCGGTGCGAATGGCGACTACAGAAGGTTCGTCTAGTACAATGCCTCTGCCACGCGCATAAATCAGCGTGTTTGCTGTACCCAGATCGATGGCCAAATCATTTGAAAAGTAACTACTGATGAAACCGAACATATTGTTTTATCCTGTGCTTTGCGCAAACATTTATACGTCTTTATTTGCAACTCATTCTGCAACTAAAGCCGTGCTTTAAAATCAAGGTATAATAACGTATATTGCACTTAAAATTAAGTCGCATTTACACATTGTTACAAACAAATCCACTAGTTTAAGTAAAAAAATTGAAAATACGTCATGGCACTCAATATCGCTGATATAAAACGCATCGCACATCTGGCTAGGCTTGAAATAAACGAGCAAGAAGCCGCTACCACACTCACCAAACTTTCTGGCATTTTAGGCTTAATTGAGCAGATGCAAGCGGTGGATACCACAGGCATTACGCCGATGTCGCACTCGCAAGATGTGGTGCAGCGTTTACGTGATGATGTGGTGACCAAAACTAATCAGCGCGAGGTGTTCCAAGCGAATGCGCCCATGCTTGGCAATGGCTCTAGTGAACGTGCCGTAGATAACGGCTTATACCTTGTGCCCAAAGTAATTGATTAAACCAGTGATTGAATAATGATTAACAGTAGCCCAATAAACTTAAGTTTAAGTCAACTCAGCCAAATGCTGGCTAAAAAAACTATTTCCAGTGTAGAAATGACACAAATATTTTTAAATCGCATCCACACTTTTAATCCTAGCATTAACGCCTTTATCGCGCTGGATGACGCTAAAACACTCGCGCAAGCCCAAGCGGCTGATGCGCGCATTGCCGCAGGCAACGCCGCTCCGCTGACAGGGATTCCATTCGCGCAAAAAGATATTTTCTGCGCTAAGGGTTGGCAAACCACTTGCGGCTCTAAAATGTTAGCGAATTTTATTGCACCGTATGACGCGCATGTCATCAGTCAATTTGACGCAGCAGGCGCGGTGAATTTGGGCAAAACCAATATGGACGAATTCGCCATGGGTTCATCCAACGAAACCAGCTATTTTGGCGGCGTCAAAAACCCGTGGGATTTTGATCGCGTGCCAGGTGGCAGTAGCGGCGGCTCTGCTGCGGCAGTTGCGGCGCGCTTGTGTGCGGCGGCAACTGGTACGGATACTGGCGGTTCTATTCGTCAGCCTGCGTCACTTTGTGGCTTTACAGGCTTAAAACCTACCTACGGCTTGGTTTCGCGTTATGGCATGATTGCCTTCGCATCTTCACTCGACCAAGCAGGGCCAATGGCGAAAAGCGCCGAAGATTGCGCGCTAATGCTCAACGTGATGGCGGGTTTTGACGAACGCGATTCCACCAGTTTAAATCATCCCAAAGAAGATTACACGCGCGGCTTAGCGGCTATGTTAACAAACCAGCCGCTTAAAGGTTTGCGTATCGGCTTGCCAAAAGAGTATTTTGCCGATGGTCTGGATGCCAATGTGGGCGCGGTGGTGCAGGTAGCCATTGCAGAATACAAAAAACTAGGCGCAGAAATTGTGGATATTTCGCTGCCCAATACCAAGCTTTCCATTCCAGTGTATTACGTGCTCGCACCAGCAGAAGCCAGCTCTAACTTGTCGCGCTACGACGGCGTGCGCTACGGCCATCGCGCGGCAGAATATGCTGACTTAAACGAACTGTACATGAAAAGTCGTGCTGAAGGTTTTGGCGCAGAAGTGAAGCGGCGCATTTTGATTGGTACTTATGTGTTAAGTGCGGGTTATTACGATGCCTATTATCTCAAAGCTCAGCAAATACGCCGTTTGATTGCGGATGACTTTGTACAAGCGTTTAAAAAATGCGACATTATTATGGGGCCAACCGCGCCTTCCACTGCGTTTAAAGCGGGTGAAAAAGCCGATGACCCCGTCGCCATGTATCTGCAAGATGTATATACAATCGCCACAAATCTGGCGGGTTTGCCAGGCATGAGTATTCCTGCGGGGTTTTCACCAAGTAGCGATGGAAAGCCCTTACCTGTTGGCTTGCAGCTGATGGGCAATTATTTTGATGAAGCGCGCATGTTAGATGTGGCGCACGCGTATCAACAAGTGACGGATTGGCATACCGCTATTCCAGAAGGATTGAAATAATGGAATGGGAAGTCGTTATCGGGTTAGAGACCCACACGCAGCTGAAAACGAATACTAAAATTTTTAGCGGCGCGTCCACGCAATATGGTGCTGCGCCCAACACCCAAGCCTGTGAGGTGAGTATCGCCTTGCCAGGCGTGTTGCCAGTGTTGAACCGCCAAGCAGTAGAATGCGCGATTAAATTCGGCTTGGCGATTAATGCCGAAATCCCGCCCAGAAGCGTGTTTGCGCGCAAAAATTACTTTTATCCCGATTTGCCAAAAGGCTACCAAATTAGCCAATTTGAGATGCCAGTTGTCGGCAAAGGCGCGGTGACCATTCAAGTGCCTGCCAACGGCAAAAATGCGGCTTACGAAAAAGTCGTTAACATCACCCGCGCGCATTTGGAAGAAGATGCAGGTAAGTCCATACATGGGGCAGTTGAGGGCATGAGCGGCATTGATTTAAACCGCGCAGGCACGCCTTTACTAGAGATTGTCACCGAGCCCGACATGCGCAGCGCCGCTGAAGCGGTGGCCTATGCCAAAAAACTGCACGAGCTGGTGCAATGGATCGACATTTGCGATGGCAATATGCAAGAAGGCAGCTTCCGTTGCGATGTTAACGTATCAGTGCGCCCAAAAGGCACAGAAAAACTCGGTACACGCCGCGAAATTAAAAACTTAAACTCGTTTAAATTTATGCAGCAAGCCATTGAGTATGAAACACGCTGGCAGATTGAAACGCTAGAAGACGGCGGCACGATACATCAAGCCACCGTGCTTTTTAACCCAGACACTGGCGAAACCAAAGCCATGCGCAGCAAGGAAGAAGCCAACGATTATCGTTATTTCCCAGACCCAGATTTGTTGCCATTAGAAGTCACCGAAGCCGACAAAGCGCGTGTGCAAGCCACCATGCCCGAGTTGCCAGAGGCGATGAAAGCGAGGTTTGAAAGTGAATATGCGCTTTCAAGCTATGACTCTTCTAGCTTAACATCTAGCCGTGAGTTAGCGAATTATTTTGTACAAACTATCAGCGCAGGTGCGGATGCAAAATTGGCTGCGAATTGGATAATGGGGGCAATTTCAGCAAGGCTTAATACTGAGAATAAGAGTATTGGAGAATCACCAATTCCTGCACCTATTCTAGCTTCTTTTATTCAACGTATTCAAAGTGGGAATATTGAAGCAAAAGCACTTTTTGAACGTTTGTGGACAAATCCAGACCCGCGAATCGCATCTATTAATCAAGCTGGTGGATTTGATTGGGTTGTAGAGGTTATTGAAGAAATAATTGTAACTGATAACTTAGAGCAAGTGTCTGACGCAGGGTTGATTGAAGCCATTATCGATGAAGTATTGTCAGCTAACCCCGCGATGGTAGAAGAATTTAAAGCTGGTAAGGAAAAAGCCTTTAACGCGCTAGTGGGTCAAGCCATGAAAGTTAGCCGTGGTAAGGCTAACCCTGCGCAAGTAAATGAAGTTTTAAAGAGAAAACTCACTAGCTAGTATTAAACCAACCATTTTGGTTAAGCTTATGCTGGTTTTGCCAGCGCATTAGGTTTTGGCAGTGCTGGGCTGGTAGCAGCAGGCGTTGTAGCTGGCACACCATCAGGATACTTTAGCGCAATAAATCTCGCTTTTTTTTCTGCATAGTGCTTGCGTGTGTCTTCCATGCTCAATTTACGTTGCGCTAACTGTTTGTCAATGTTGGCAAATTCTGTTTTCGATAGTTTTAACTCTTCACTTAAATAAGGCGGAATTGGTTTTTTACGCGCCTGAAAGCCCGCCGCAGTTTTATTGTTGCGCATCGCTCTGGAGGCAAGATTTATTTTTTGTTGCGTAAGCGCTTGTAAGGCGGCTTGATCCAATTGCAAGTTGCGGTCACGAGCTAAATCAATTTCTTCAGGTTTGGTGTACGAGGCCAATAGAATTTTGTCTTTGCGCTCTTGCTCCAATTTTAGTTGGTCTGCCACATCGTTTTTCTTATTGACAATCACATTCTGTTTAACGACTATGCCTTGGTTATTCATTTCAGAATTGCTGCGTCCAGCCTCTTGCGCAGGCAATTTGTCACCATAATGCGTTACACCGCTGCTATCAACCCATTTGACGATTTTTGTGCCATCAGCATAAGCGACACCAGATAAAACCAATATACTTGCCGCGAAAACAGAGATAAATTTTTGCATCTAAACTAGGCTATCCGATTTATTTTACGCCATACAGCTGGCGATACAGTTGAATTTTAAGCAAGTGTTGTGCCATATCTTGTTGATTTGCAACAAATTCTAGCAAATCGCTCAAATTGGCAATGGCGCATACAGGTAAAAGATGAGAGGTTTGGACTTCTTGCACAGCAGAGAGCTCGCCCAAACCCTTTTCTTGACGATCTAGCGCAATGGCTACGCCGCAAGCTTTGGCACCATGCTGCGTGATTAAATCTATCGATTCTCGCACCGATGTACCTGCCGATATGACATCATCAATAATAAGCACTCGGCCTTGCAGTGGCGCACCCACAATCACGCCGCCTTCACCATGATCTTTGGCCTCTTTACGATTAAAGGCGTAGGGTACATTGTGACCATTTTTGGCAAGTGCGATGGCGATACTGGCCGCCAAGGTGATGCCCTTGTAGGCTGGCCCAAACAGCATATCGAACTCAATACCTGACTTTTCTATACTTTCAGCGTAAAATTCGCCTAATTTCAATAGGCTCATTCCATCGTTAAACAGGCCAGCATTAAAGAAGTAAGGGCTGACACGGCCCGCTTTAGTTTTAAATTCACCAAATTTTAGCACCTGTTTTTGAATAGAAAATGCAATAAATTGTTGCGATAAGTTTGGGCTAAATTGAGTCATTTCAAAAGTAATTGAAAGATAATATGCGCATTATAACTGCGAATTTGAACGGAATACGCTCTGCTGCTAACAAGGGCTTTTTTGCTTGGTTGCAAAAACAAAATGCTGATGTGATTTGCCTGCAAGAACTGAAAGCGCAAGCGGCTGATATGACAGCGGAAATGCAAACTCCAGCGGGCTGTTACGGCTATTTTCATTATGCTGAGAAAAAAGGTTATAGCGGGGTGGGTATTTACAGTAAGGTTAAGCCTGATGCGGTGATTGAAGGTTTAGGCATGACGGACATCGATAGCGAAGGTCGCTACATAGAGGCTCAATTTGGTAATTTAAGTGTCGTTTCGCTGTATTTACCTAGCGGATCAAGCGGCGATGAGCGCCAAGCCTTTAAGTTTAGCGTGTTGGCGCGCATTATGCCGCACCTAGAGGCGCTGGCCAAACAAGGCCGCGACGTGGTAATTTGCGGTGATATTAATATCGCGCATCAAGAAATTGACCTTAAAAACTATAAAGGTAACCGCAAAAACTCAGGCTTTTTGCCAGAAGAGCGCGCTTGGATGGGCGATTTGTTTGAGCGCGTGGGTTGGACAGATGTATATCGTAAATTGCACCCAGCAACCACAGATGAATGTTATACCTGGTGGAGCAACCGTGGCGCTGCCTACGAGAAAAATGTGGGTTGGCGGCTTGATTATCAGATTGCTACGCCAGAATTGGCAAATAATGCAATCAAGTCAACAATTTACAAAGAACAACGTTTTAGTGATCATGCACCGCTTATTATTGATTATCAATAACTGCTAACCTGTCACTGCCAACCTTAAGCAAAGAAACGATTTTGCCAACTAAGAAAATTATTTTTATTATTCTCGCCTCGCAACTGCTTAGCTTAAATGCGGCATGTGCAGAAGAGACTGAGCTCATAAGCATTGTGCCTGATAGCATTAGCGATATTTATTCGGATGTAGATATGCGTGTGCGTCTAGCATCCAAGCCCAACGCAGCTGCATGCGTGGCAGTTGGTTGCGAATCACAACAAGAGTTTGATGCGCGCGTGCAGCAATTGGGCGCGCAATTATCTGCCTCTGCCTATAGTGTGTATCCAACACTAAAAAAACGTGTGCCGCAATTTGCCTTTAGTGTGATTGATAAAAAAGAGCCAGGAACCGCTTCAAATGGGGCTGGCAAGGTTGTGCTTTTTCGTGGTTTGCAAGAGTATGAACTTAGCGACGACGCACTGAGTTTTATTATGGCGCGCGAAATGGGGCACGTCATTGGCAAGCATCACACTAAGAATACCTCTACCAAGCTCATCATTTCGGCGCTGGCAAGTATTGCTTTTCCTGCATTTGCCATCATTGGTGCTTCATCAACCACCACATTACTTACCAGCGCGGCTTCGACAGCCACGTCTATGGTGGGCTCTGAGGTGGCTTTGACAAAAATGAAGCCCACCCAACTCGCGGAATCTGATGCAATTGCGCTTAAGCTATTGAGCAGCCAAGAATGGGATTTGTACTCGGTAGCGAGTATCTTGCAGTTTGACGATTCAATCCAAAACAGTTGGACGCAAGATTTAAACATAAGTAATACTCAACTACAAAAAAAGGTTGAAGAAGAATACATGGCGGTATTGCCGCTTGAAGATGTCAATTTGCTAGCAGAAGCTGAACCGATTGCAGTAGAAGAGCCTGCAGCAATAATAGGTTTAACGATTGAAGAAGTTGATTCAACAAGCGCAGAGGAAAATTTATCTTTTGTCGTTAACCCGGTTGAAGCTGACAGTGATTCTTATACAAACACCAGTGCAGATGTCACTGTTGAAGCCATTCGTCAGCAATAAATTTAACGGGCATCTTTTTCGTCCGTCATTCCAGCGGAGGCTGGAATCCAGACAAGTCACATGTCAACGCATTTATAAATAGACCTAAAGTTTACATCGAAATTAGTAATAGAAAATTTCTGCCTGACTAGATACCCGCCTGCGCGGCTATGACGAGGTTTTTATAAAAAATTAAGAATTACAAAACTTCAACGCCAAGCTCTGCAAAATTTCACCAGTTTGACTGTTTTGCACAAAAATCACCGCGCCCGCATCACGGCCTTTCCACTCGGGTTTAAGCGTAAAGTTTTTACTAAATTCGTTTTCATTGCTAATTTTATAAGCGCCAAAAAACTCGCGTACCACGTAATCGTGTTTCAGCTCGCGACCACTGTTTTCGCCCGCTTTCACCTGGCTCACCAGTTTGTTTTCGTAAA
>JAYVRE010000149.1:0-2169 GCA_043776535.1 Methylotenera sp.
TCTGTTGGTAGGCGTTTTACGTTTGCTTTATGAAGCTGGAAGACCGATGCAAGACTGGATTCATAACGGTCTGCCTCTCACCATTTAGTGGCGTAAGTAAGTGCGCACTATCCTGCCTCGACTTGAGGCGCTTATTGAGGAGAATAATGATGAAGCGCATTTATTTTTTAGCCCCTAGTATCAAAATCGCCAAAAAAATCGTTAACGACCTGTTACTGGCGCGAGTTGATCAAGGTCATATTCATGTGTTAGCTAAACGAAACACGCCGCTCGGAGATTTGCCAGAAGCATCATTCTTACAAAAAAGTGACATTATCCCCGCATTGGAGCGAGGTGTGGCAGTTGGCGGGCTTACTGGCGTTCTATTGGGGTTGATTGTGATGGCATTCCCAGGTGAATTGGTAGTGGGTGGCGGGCTGATTTTGGCAACGGCTCTTGCAGGCGCTGGCTTTGGTGCTTGGGTATCGAGTATGGTGGGTAGCAGCATTGGCAATCGGCAGATTGAGCAGTTTGCGGTGGATATTGAAAACGGCAAGTTTTTAATGATGGTTGATGTGCCGAGTAAACGCGTCGAGGACATCGAACAACTGGTCAAAGAGCGCTATCCAGAAGCAGTATGCAAGGGTACAGAGCCTACGATGCCAGCTTTTCCGTAATCGCGCTAGGCGCAAGATCAGCTTGCTAGCACGTGTTATGGCATGCGATTGCAGAAACGCTGATTTACGCCTGCAAAGAGGCGGGCATTGCTAGCACACACAAATTGCTTGGTCATGAGGGCGTTGCGATGATGCGTGAGCAAGCGTTTGATTTTGTGGTACTAGATGTAGGCTTGCCCGATATGACGGGCTTTGATGTGTGCAAGCAAATACGGGCCGTTTCTAACATTCCCATTTTATTTTTAACCGCGCGTAATCATGAGATTGACCGTATTGTCGGCCTAGATATTGGCGCGGACGATAACGTGACCAAACCGTTTAGCCCGCGCAAAGTAGTGGCGCGCATTAACGCTATTTTACGGCGTACTGAATCGAATCACCTGCCATCCAGCAAAAAATCCAACATGTTTTTGGTCGGTGATGTGGCTAATCGCATTCAATATCGTGGCCATTATTTAGACCTCACTCGGTATGAATTTTTACTGCTCAAAACACTAATAAACCAGCCAAAGTGCGTGTTTCGCGCCATCAGGTATTGAATATTGTATGGGTAAACGCTCAGGACACGATAGAGCGCACGGTGGATGCGCACATTAAAACTTTGCGTGCAAAGTTGCGTAGCATTGGCGCGCGGCAAGCGAAAACCAAAGAAAAATGATAGCGACCCATCGCGGGCTATACCTTATGCAGCTAATAGTTAGCTTTTGTAGCGCAGGCGGCCTCGCGCCGCATTGCCTCACTCTCTCCAACCGCTCTGGTGAACAACTAAGCATCTGACTAGCTAACAAAGTACATCGGCCAAGTCATTGCTAATCCCACTTGCGGGCGATGGACTAATTAAAAATGAAAATCAGCTTAAAAATATTTCTGGCTTATTTTTTACTAGTCGGCCTAGGCGCTTGGTTTGTGCTGATTATTTTTGTGGACGAAGTCAAACCTGGCGTGTGCCAAGCAATGGAAGATCCGCTGGTGGATACCGCTAATGTGCTGGCTGAGCTAGCGGCAGAAAACGTTAAGGGGTGAAATTGCATGGCGGCAGCGTCACATTAAGCAACCAAGCGGACGTGGTGGTGTTGCGGTATTCACCTTGCCAAAGTAGGCTGTCATTGCGGGCTTGACCCGCAATCTGTCAACAAAAAATAAGATGCTGAATCTAGTTCAGCATGACAGTGCTTTTGTTAGTAGCACATCAAAAAGCCGATTGCGGCATACAAAAAATCAACAAACATGGTTTAAAAGCCTGTAAATTGCAGGTTTTTTATTACAAACTAGCTTGAATTGCGCGTAACTCTGCATTTACGTCGCTAAAGTCTTCATATTTTTTGCCACTAGTTCTGGCATACCAATATTTGCTATTCCACTCATCACCTTCAATTTTGTGCAGCACGGCGTGAATCCAATTAGCAGTATTTTCACTGTACTCTTGCGCGATGTTATGCGATTTGTCCCAATCGCCATCCAGAGCGGCTTGCACGGCGACTTTGAGTGCTTCTTTAGATAGTGCATCTTTAGA
>JAYVRE010000150.1:0-2167 GCA_043776535.1 Methylotenera sp.
CTCTGGCGTGTAATACGGTTGCGATTTTAATTTCAAAATAAACTCCTTTTATCAAGTATTCTATACGATTAAAGTGTCTATTGTTTTCAGCAGGGGTCATTTCTGCCCATGCTGATTGGGTAAACGGTTGGGATGAGACTTTACATTACTGGTATTGTTAAAAACTGTCTCAATAAAGGTGTTGATTGTAAAGCACATCTTTTAGGTGATGGCAGAATGTTTTACTAAAGTATGTCTTAAAATAAAACATTGTAAGTGAGTAAAAAAGCCAGATAGTAATATCTGGCTTTTTATTTATATTGTTCACCTAAAAATCAATTGCAAATGTAGTTGCAGAAAATTACATCTCATTCACTGCGTTAATGGCCATGAACTATTGCAAACTTCTGCCAATTGCAGCGCCACAAATATTCATCAAGCCTTGCGGTAATATACCAAGCGCTAATAACGCTAAGGCATTGATGCTGAGTATCAGTTTCATATCGACAGGCGCGCTAATCTCTGCGCTGTCTTGTGGTGCATCAAAATACATCAGCTTAACAATGCGCAAATAATAAAATGCGCCAATGACGGCCATTAATACCGCAAACACTACCGCCCAAATATAACCAGCCTGCAATGCTGCTTGCAGCACAGTAAACTTGGCGTAAAAGCCAATCGTGGGCGGCACGCCAGCCATACTAAACATGGTGATGAGCATGAGCATGGCCGCCCACGGGCTGCGCTGGTTTAAGCCTTTTAAATCGTCTAAATTTTCTGCCTCAAACCCTTGGCGCGATAATAATAAAATCATGCCAAAACCTGCCAAAGTCATCAGCACATAAGCGCTAATGTAAAACATGCTAGAGGCAAAACCGTTCATGCTGCCACTCATCAAGCCAAACAACAAAAAGCCAATATGCGAAATGGTGGAATACGCCAACATGCGTTTTAGGTTGGTTTGTGCGATGGCGGTGAGGTTGCCGATGGCGATGGAAAGCACCGCCATAATTAGCAACATGTCTTGCCAGTCGGCTGTAAGTGGCTGTAAACCTTGTGCTAACAAACGTATGGCAATGGCAAACGCGGCAAATTTTGGCACTGAGCCTATTAACATGGTGATTGAGGTTGGCGCACCTTGATACACATCGGGCACCCACATTTGAAACGGCACCGCGCCAAATTTAAACGCCAAACCTGATACCACAAATACCAAGCCTAATATTAACACTGGATTTTTAGGGTTAATATCCTGTAGCACGCTGGTAATTTCGGCAATATTTAGGCTGCCCGTCATGCCGTAAATCATGCTCATGCCGTACAGCAACATGCCAGATGCCAACGCACCTAACACAAAGTATTTCATGGCGGCTTCGGATGATTTTGCGTTGTCACGATCGAGCGCAACCAATGAATACAGGCACAGCGAGAGCAGCTCAAGCCCCATATAAATGGTGAGCATGCTTTGCCCAGATACCATAATCATCATGCCCAGCACCGCAAACAGCACTAGCGCATAATATTCGCCACGGAACATATTGCGTAGCTGCATGTATTGGCGCGTATAAACAAAAATCACCGCAGTACCCAGTAGAATCATCAGCTTAAGCACGCGTGCAAGCGGGTCATCGACAAACATATTAGTGAACGCGTAACCAACACTAGGCTGGTATGTGCTTATAGTGAAATAAGCGGCAACAAACAAAGTGGCCTGCGCCAGCCCGTAAATAATGATTTTATTTTGCGGTTTTAGAAACAAATCTGCCAGCAAAATGGCCATTGCCATGCACAGCACAATTATTTCTGGTAGCGCGGCCATCAGGTCTATGCTTATGTTTTCCATTTGGTATTTTCCATACTTACAATTACCTAACTTAGATTCCTGGCACAGGCAATTTACTGGTCGCCATGTGGCCTAGCCATTGTGCGGCGCTCACATGGGTAAAATCAGTAATCAATTTTGGATAAACACCCAAACCAATCACCATCACAGCCAACACCGCTAAAATTAAAAATTCACGGCGATTCAAATCTTTTAAATCTGCCACATGCGGATTCGCGATTTCGCCATAAAAAACGCGCTTCACCATCCATAGCGTATAAGCCGCGCCAAATATCAGCGTGGTTGCGGCCAAAAATGCCACCCAAAAATTAAATTTAACTGCGGCCAAAATCACCATAAACTCGC
>JAYVRE010000151.1:0-2163 GCA_043776535.1 Methylotenera sp.
TAGCTCTTTAAATACGCTCACATCTAGGTTTCTGTAATGAAAATAGCTTTCTAAATCAGGCATATAGCGCGCCATAAAACGTCTATCTTGGCAGATAGAGTTACCGCACATCGGCGATTTGCCTGCGGGCACAAATTGTTTTAAATAGGCAATCATTTGCTCGGTTGCAGTGGCTTCGTCGGTGGTGGAAGCTTTTACTTTATCAATCAGCCCGCTACGTTTATGCGTGCCCTGATTCCAAGCATCCATGCCTGCTAGTACAGCATCTGATTGGTGAATCACAAACACGGGCGATTCACCCAGCACGTTGAGCTCGGCATCCGTCACCACCACGGCCAACTCTAAAATACGGTCAGAATCGGGCAACAAGCCGCTCATTTCCATATCTAGCCAAATTAAATTATCGTTAGACATAATATTTGTATTACTTGGGTTGATACTTGTTTCATTCATCATGATTTCCATTAAAATAGGGGGTTACGGCATTGCGAATGAACCAACGACGCGCAAATGCTTCAGAATACTACTAGTTTAACTTAAATATTAGAAAGCTCATGTTTTAGAATCCTATGGCATCTACACTCACTTTTGTTTTTATCGGCTTACTCATTGCAACCACGCTGACACGGCTTTGGCTGGGTTCGCGCCATATTGGCTATGTACAAGCCCATCGCGGACAAGTGCCGCAGGCATTCAAACAAAGCATTTCCTTAGAGGCGCATCAAAAAGCGGCTGATTATTCTGCTGCTAAAACTAAATTAGTTTTAGCAGAAGCTGTCGTACAAGCCTTATTACTAGCGGTGCTTACCATTGGTGGCGGTTTACAATGGATCGATAGCATTTGGCGTGATATTTTGCCGAATCATGACATTATTCGTGGTGCACTGGTGATTTGCAGTGCCTTACTTATCAGCAGTTTGATTGATTTGCCATTTGAATATTACAAAACTTTTAGCGTTGACGAAAAATTCGGCTTTAACAAAATGACGCCAAGCATGTTTTTTAGCGATTTAGCTAAACACAGCTTGGTTGGACTGGCTCTAGGTTTGCCGATTCTGTTTGCCGCGTTGTGGCTTATGCAGGGCGCAGGGCAATATTGGTGGTTTTATTTATGGGTGGTGTGGAGCGTGTTTAACATCATCATGCTGGCGGTTTACCCAACGTTTATCGCGCCATTATTTAACAAATTTACACCGCTGGCGGATGAAAGTTTAAAAACACGTATTGAAGCACTATTAACTAAGTGTGGCTTTAAATCGCAAGGCTTGTTTGTGATGGACGGCTCTACCCGCTCTGGACATGGGAATGCATATTTTACTGGCTTTGGTAGCAGTAAGCGCGTGGTGTTTTTTGATACTTTACTAAGCAGCCTAAATACAGATGAAATCGAAGCGGTACTTGCGCATGAGCTTGGTCATTTTAAACATCATCACGTCATTAAACGTATCGCACTCATGTTTTTTGTGAGCTTTTTAGGCCTAGCTTTGCTGGGATGGTTAATGAATCAAGCGTGGTTTTACAACGGTTTAGGTGTGACAGAAGCCAGCAACTACATGGCTTTGATACTATTTTTGCTGGTTTCACCCGTATTTCTATTTTTGTTGCGCCCGCTTATGGCTAGTTATTCGCGCAAAAATGAATTTGAGGCCGATGATTATGCAGCCAAACATGCGAATGCCAAGCACTTGGTTGAGGCGCTAGTAAAGCTTTATCGCGATAATGCCTCTACGCTCACGCCAGACCCGCTTCACTCGGCGTTTTACGATTCACATCCGCCCGCCAGCATTCGAATTTCTAAACTTGCCGCCTACACTGCAATATAGCACTACTTTAAATTAATGAAAATTTTGTTCACACGCTAAATGAAAATTTTATTCACACTTTTTTGCTTGTTTAGCTGCTTATTTAACTTACAAGCAAGCGCAAATGAGCTATTCGCCAAAGCAGATTTGGCCGCTGGCAAAGCTTTGCATGAAAAAAACTGTATTAGCTGCCACGCATCTAGCTTCGGCGGCGATGGCTCTGCCATTTACACGCGCGAATACCGCAAAGTAAACACCTCCAAAGGTTTGGTCGCGCAAGTACGCAACTGCAATACCAACTTAGGCTTAAAATGGTTTGAGGATGAAGAGCTTAACGTAGCCGCTCACCTTAATCAAACTT
>JAYVRE010000152.1:0-8336 GCA_043776535.1 Methylotenera sp.
TTCTGTGCTTGTCACGGTTTCACTGGCAAACCAAATGCCCACTGCAAACGCAACAATAGGGTTTACAAAAGTATTGCTGCTGGCCACTAGCGGGCGCACAGTTTTTAGCAAATACATATAGGCACTATAAGCCACCAGCGAGCCAAGCACCACCAAAAACACCAGCGCGCCCCATGATTTTGCGGATATTTGTGCAGGCCAAGTTTCACCACGCAAGGCGCTAGCAGTCAGCATCACCACGCCACCCACTAGCATTTGGCTGGCCGCCGCCATTAAGCCGCTTGGCATTGCAATGTGTTTACCTAAAACCGAGCCAAGTGACCAACTGGCCGCCGCAAAAATCAGCAAAAACGCGCTGAAAAAATCGCCATGCAAGCTGCCACCGAGGTTTAATAAGGCTATGCCCACCAAGCCCACCGCAATACCCAGCCACTCGCGGGCGTTAATTTTATGCCCCCAAATAGAGGAGAAAATCGCCATCCAAATAGGTGCGGTGGCAATGGCCAACGCCGCCACGCTGCTGCTAACTGTTTGCTGCACATAAGTCACCGTGCCATTGCCAAACGCGGGCAGCAAAATACCCACTGCACTTGCGCCTAGCCATTGCTGCTTAGTAGGGTTAGGCGAACCTAAATAACGCATGACAAGATACAAAATGACGCCAGCCACTGTAAAACGCACGCCAACCAACAGAAATGGCGGAAAGCTCTCGATGCCGAACTTAAGCGCGAGATAAGTCGAACCCCAAATAAAATAGGTGCAAAACAGGGCGAGAACGATGAGTAAGGTTTGGTTATTTTTAATCATAAAATACTCACCATAGATACACAGAGGCACAGAGAAAACCTAGTTCTTAGTCTTTCTCTTAAGCCCTGTGTCTCTGTGGTAAAAAGTTTTTTAAGCTTGTCTTAAACTTGCGGATTCATTTTCGCTAAGTTGCTGTGCAACTTATTTAACCCATTCAAATACGCCTTGGCAGAGGCAATCACAATATCGGTATCCGCGCCCTGCCCGTTAACAATACGCCCACCTTTGGCAAGCCGCACAGTCACCTCACCCTGCGCATCTGTCCCGCTGGTGATATTGTTGACTGAATAAAGCTGCAACTCCGCACCACTTTTAGCAATGCTTTCAATGGCTTTAAAGCTAGCATCGACTGGGCCGCCGCCATCGGCTTCGGCTTTTTTCTCTACACCAGAATCGCTAATCGTAATATATGCGTGCGGCACTTCGCCTGTTTGTGAGGCCACTTGCAAATACACAAGTTTATAATTCTCGCTGGTTTCACTCACAAATTCATCGCTCACAAGCGCGTGCAAATCTTCGTCAAAAATTTCCGATTTTTTATCGGCCAAATCTTTAAAACGTGCAAACGCAGCATTGACGGCGTCGTCGCTGGCTAATTGAATGCCCAGCTCGGTCAAGCGCGTTCTAAAGGCATTGCGGCCAGACAATTTGCCCAACGTTAATTTGTTGGTGTTCCAGCCCACGTCTTCGGCACGCATAATTTCGTAAGTCTCGCGGTGCTTTAACACGCCATCTTGGTGGATGCCGCTTTCGTGTGCAAATGCATTCGCGCCGACAATGGCTTTGTTAGGCTGCACGGGGTAACCCGTAATGGTGGATACTAATTTTGAGGTAGCGACAATTTGTGTGGTGTCGATGCGCGTGGTTAAATTGAAAATGTCAGAGCGCGTTTTAATCGCCATCACAATTTCTTCCAAGCTCGCGTTGCCTGCGCGCTCGCCCAAACCATTTATTGTGCATTCAACCTGTCTGGCGCCATTTGAAACAGCGGCAAGTGAATTCGCCACTGCCATGCCCAAATCGTTATGGCAGTGCGTGCTCCAAATGACTTTGTCTGAATTTTTTACGCGCTTGATCAAAGTCGCCATGCGCTCGCCCCATGACGCGGGGATAGAGTAGCCTACCGTGTCAGGCACGTTGATGGTCGTTGCGCCTGCCTCAATCACTGCATCAAACACACGCACCAAAAAGTCGATGTCGGAACGTACTGCGTCTTCGGCAGAAAATTCTACATCTTTGGTGTATTCCAACGCCCATTTCACGGCCTGTACGGCGCGCTCTACCACTTGGTCTTCCGTCATTCTTAACTTATTTTCCATGTGGATTTTGCTGGTGGCAATAAACGTATGAATGCGTCCAGAAGCCGCGTGTTTAATGGCTTCACCCGCGCGGCGCACATCATTCTCACTGGCACGCGCAAGCGAGCACACGGTGGAGTTTTTAATGATTTTGGCGATTTCAGAAATCGCATCAAAATCACCAGGGCTGGCAGCGGCAAAACCTGCTTCAATTACGTTTACACCTAATTTTTCTAACTGGCGCGCAATGCGAATTTTCTCCTCTTTAGTCATCGACGCGCCTGGGCTTTGTTCGCCATCGCGCAAGGTGGTGTCAAAAATAATAATTTCGTTGTTTGTGTTCATGTTTGTTTCCTAATCAATATTTAGATTATAAATGGATTTAGGCGCACCCATTAAAAATGTGCGCGTTAAGAATGCTTAAAATTGGGGTGTGGAGTTTAGTGTGCGCTGTCGCGCAGCAGCGAAGCTGGGCGTAGCGCAACTAAAGATCGCAGCAGCTTAGCTGGGCGTAGCGCAATTAAAGCGCACAGCAGTACGAGGCTTAACAATAAGCTTGTAACAACTTGTAATGTGAAATGATTCAACATAAGATTAAGTATAAGTATTTATGCACATGTTTTCAAGGGAATAGACATCATTCAAGCTTATTTGGTTTCTTAATTTGTGATTTTATCCACAAAAAGTAACCAGATAGCGCATATATAAAAACAACGGTAAATAGTACTTCTGGCGGGCTGTATGAAACCAGCACAAATGCCAGCACAATGGCTAAAATAGTTACGAATGGTACGCTTTCTTTTAAATTAATGTCTTTGCCACTGTAAAATTTTAAGTCAGAAACCATGCTGCCCGCCGCAAAAACAGTCAATCCCCAAGCCATCCATTTCATTTGAATTGCGCCAAAAAATATCTCACGGCCGTCCACATTATATTCATACGCCACCCACACGAAGCCTGCGATTAAAGCCGCTGCGGCTGGGCTGGGTAAGCCTTGAAAATAACGCTTGTCTTGATGCGCGTCGTCTAATTTAGTGTTGAATCGCGCCAGCCTTAATGCGGCACAGGCACAATAAATAAAAGCCGCTATCCAGCCTAATTTGCCCATCGGCTTTAGCGCCCATACATAGATAATCAGCGCGGGAGCCACGCCGAAAGAGACCATGTCCGATAAGCTATCGTACTCTGCCCCAAATGCGCTGGTGGTGTTGGTCATACGCGCGACGCGGCCATCTAGGCCATCCATCACCATGGCAATAAAAATCGCAATGGCTGATAGCTCAAAATTACTATTCATGGCCTGCACAATGGCGTAAAAACCTGCAAACAAAGCGGCTGAGGTGAATAAATTGGGTAGCAAGTAAATGCCACGTGCGCGCAAACCTGCATCATCTGCTGATCTGCGTGCTGGACGTTGTTTAGGATCTGCCATTAGAAATCACTTATGCTTATTAAACAGGATTAGTATAGCAAAGCTTATTAATATTTATATAACCTTGCGCTATATATGCATCAAATAACACTGTTATACCTATAATGTTGTGCTTGTTTCCCAGATTTATTCAGAATAAATAATGAGAAAACCGCTAAAATAGCGGCTACTTTAAAGATACCAATCAATACTCACAAAGAAATTGTTATGAAATTTACCCTTCACAAAACCGATGGTCTCGCCCGTCGTGGCACCGTTCATCTAGCGCATGGCGATGTGCAGACGCCAGCTTTCATGCCTGTTGGCACTTACGGCACGGTTAAAGCCATGTCGCCGCTTGAATTAAAGGAAATCGATGCGCATATTGTGCTCGGCAATACTTTTCATCTATGGCTACGCCCTGGGCTAGAAGTCATCGCCGCACATGGCGGTTTGCACAAGTTTATGGGCTGGGACAAGCCGATTTTGAGCGATTCTGGCGGCTTTCAAGTGTGGAGCTTGGGTAAGCTTCGCAAAATAAGCGAAGAAGGCGTGAAATTTCAATCACCTATCAATGGCGACAGTTGCTTTTTAACGCCAGAAGAATCGATGCGCATTCAAAAAGTGTTGAACAGCGATATTGTGATGATTTTTGATGAATGCACGCCCTACCCCGCCACAGTAAAAGAAGCCAGTGAGTCGATGCAGCTTTCTTTAAGATGGGCTAAGCGTAGTAAAGCTGCGCATCAAGGCAATAGCAACGCTTTATTTGGCATTATTCAAGGCGGCATGTATGAGGATTTACGCGATGTTTCACTTGCAGGTTTGGTGGATATTGATTTTGATGGCTTTGCGATTGGCGGCTTATCTGTGGGTGAACCAAAAGAAGACATGCTACGCATACTCGCCCACACTGCACCCAAAATGCCGCCAAACAAACCGCGCTATTTAATGGGGGTTGGCACGCCAGAAGACTTGGTGGATGCGGTCACACAAGGCATCGATATGTTCGATTGCGTGATGCCCACCCGCAACGCCCGCAACGGCTGGCTATTTACGCAGTATGGCGACATTAAAATTAAAAATGCAGGCTACAAAACAGACATCCGCCCGCTAGACGCCGATTGCGGCTGCTATACCTGCCAAAACTTCAGCCGCGCCTACCTGCACCACCTGTTCCGCGTTGGAGAAATTTTAAGCGCCCGCCTCAACACTATCCACAACCTGCATTACTATCAAGTGTTGATGCAAGGTATGCGTGGCGCTATAGAAAACGGCACATTTGAGGCGTTTAAAACAGAGTTTTCTGCCAAACGCGCCCACCACATTTAGTTAATAGAGCAATCGACTTTTTATTGTCAATTATACTTATTAAGAGTATAGTAAACGTATGTTTACAGTAGTCGAAACCAGCGTTTTTATTAAATATGCGAAACAAATTTGGGCAGATGACGAACGTATCGAATTTATCAATTGGATTGCACTCAATCCATTGGCGGGCGATGTAATACCCAACAGCGGCGGTTGCCGCAAGGTGCGCTGGTCGCGTCAGGGCATGGGCAAGCGCGGCGGCGCGCGAGTGATTTATTTTAATCAGCTTGATCTGGGTAAAATTGGTTTATTAATTGTCTATGCAAAATCTAAATTTGATAATTTACCAGCCGAATTTTTTGCACAGCTTAAAGAGGAATTTAATCATGACTAAAGATATTGAATTAACGCAATTTAAGGCAGATTTATTGGCTTCAGCGCGCGAGCTAAAAACGGGCAAAGTGGCGCGGGCTACTGTTGTAGAAATTCCTGATGTTGTCAGCGTTCGCCACAGCACAGGGCTTTCGCAAAGTCAATTTGCTAGTTTATTAGGCGTCTCTGTACGCACGCTACAAGGCTGGGAGCAAGGCAGAATCACACCTTCTGGCGCTGCTAGAACATTAATAACAGTCGCCACCAAACATCCAGAAGTATTGCGCGAATTACTTGCGGCTTAACACATAAAAAACATCTTCTGCAAGGCACATATATACATTGGTCTGCAAGGCAGGTGTTTTGCTAGGCGGGCAAAATTGCCCAGCCTATTAGTCAAAATGGAATATCGTCCTCAAAATCATCATATTCATGAGGCTTCTTTCTAAGCCATATTGATATACATTTATCAAGAATATAGGGGGAGTCTTTTTCGATTTGTTGTAACCAATGCTTTCGTTCGTCAGTCGGAAGAATCTGGCTAGCATAGAGAATAGCTCTTCTTTCCCATGACCCTGAAGTTAGCATTGAAGACTTCCTGCTCCTTATCCAGCTTAAATTGTTTTGCATTACAGCGGCTCTTGCTTGGGTAATTGTATTTGGGCTGGAGAATAAAAAATCACAAATCTGTTTATTTTTCAAAAACTCTGGGTGTTTTGTGAGGTACCACTCTACCCAATATCTTGGCAACTCATTTTGAGTTGAGTAGCTAACTACCCATTCGCTAAAAAATCTAGTTAAAATTGGTAGAGTTTTCTCATTAGTTACTTCATTTAAATACAGAATAATATTATTTACTACAGGTAGAAAATAATCAAAATGGGTAATTATTGCAGGTATTAACTCTTCAATTTTTCTAGCTTTTGCTTGCCTAATAAGTGCCCTTGTAAAACCAAGGTCTAGCGGTGTCTTTTTCACCATTAATTCAAAAGCTGTTGTAATTTTTTCTACAACTAATTGGTGCGACTTTTCCTCATCTTCTATGTAAAAAATATCTACCACTTCGTTATTGTAAGGGTCGAGTATCTCAATTTCTTCAATTACTTCAATTTTCTCAATTTCATAAGGATTCTCAAGTTTTTCTATAAACTCTTTTGAAGATAGAATCATGGTTTTTTCAGTTGAAAGTGAGAGGCGGTGGTTTTTATATAAATATAAAGTAAGGTTTTGCAACACGGTTTCAAGCTCGGATTTATCGTTAGAAAAAATTCTAAAATCATCAACATATCGAGTGTGTTCAACTTTAAGGTCGATTATGTATTGATCCACATCAGTTAATGTAGCTTCAGCCATTACTATACTAGCTGCTGGGCCAACGGGAATCCCTTGAGATGCTTTATCATTAAGTCTTGTGAGAAAGCTTTCAATGTCATCGGCAATGCTTTTGAGTTTAGGGCTTGCATGCTCAATTGCATTATTAAGTCTATGAAGATAAATTTGGTTATAAAAATCCGCAATATCTGTTAACAGTACAAATTCCTTTCTTGATGCTATATCTTTGGAAAAGTCGCGAAATTGATCGTATCCAGATCCTGAAGAGAAAAAACTCCCGTCCGCAAGATTAATCCTGTAAGCGCAGGCGACCCCAAACTCTTCTGGAACTCGAGCAGCTTCTATTTTGGCCGAAACTTGAAACGCTAATGCAGTGTAAATAATTGTATCTATAGGCTCTAACTGATGAACAATTCGATACCCGTTTCTTGGCTTTTTCCAGGGAAATGCCCTTGGTGGGAGTAAAGACATTTTTTCTATATTTTTTGATAGCAACTCTTTTTTTATATCATCCCAACAAAACCAAATAGCATCAAATTCATAAGGTTTTGGGTAAAAGTCAGTATCATAAAATCTAGTAATATGGTCTTTTGCAAACTCTAAAGAGTCGTCTGTTAGTATTGTCACCAAAAATCTCCAAGAGGGTTTTTAAAACAATATTTAGATAACGCGTAATGCTCTAATTTGTTTTTGAAAGGCTATATTGGCAGGCTGAAGACCTGTATAAAGCAATTCAAACGCTCGCTAGATTAACATAACTGTGAATACCAGAGGTGTACAATACCGCCCATGTCAAATCCCTCTACCCTACAAACTCTGCACGATGTTTTTGGTTATTCGTCATTTCGGGGCGAACAAAAAGCCATTGTTGAGTATGTCACCGCTGGTGGCGACGCGCTGGTTTTGATGCCGACTGGCGGTGGAAAATCGTTGTGTTATCAGCTACCCGCCTTGTTGCGCGAAGGCGTGGCGATTGTGGTTTCGCCGCTTATTGCGCTGATGCAAGACCAAGTGGATGCGTTAAAACAGCTTGGCGTGCGGGCGGCCTTTTTGAATTCTAGCCAAGATGCGGATGAGGCGCGGGCCATTACCGCAAAGCTGATGCGGGGTGAGTTGCAGATTGTGTATGTGGCACCTGAGCGGCTGTTGATGAGTGGGTTTTTGTCGCTTTTGGAGCAGTTAAATGGTGCTGCCCCCTCTCCCCAGCCCTCTCCCACGAGGGGAGAGGGAGTTTACGGCGAGGACACACCACCACAGCAAGCGCACGGAGAGGGAGCTTCTGGCATCGCCTTATTTGCGATTGATGAGGCACATTGCGTTTCGCAGTGGGGGCATGATTTTCGGCCTGAATATCGCAAGCTTACCGTGTTGCATGAGCGTTTTCCGCATGTGCCGCGCATTGCGCTGACAGCCACGGCGGATGCGCCTACGCGTGCGGAGATCATTGAGCGTTTGCAGCTTGAAAATGCGCGGCAGTTTGTTTCTAGCTTCGATCGTCCTAATATTAAATATCGCGTCACACAAAAAGCCAACGCCAAAGCGCAGCTGGAAGCCTTTTTAGAGGCCGAACACGCGAATGATGCGGGCATTATTTATTGCTTGTCGCGCCGCAAGGTGGAAGAAACGGCGGATTGGTTAAAACAGCGTGGCTGGGACGCGCTGCCTTACCACGCGGGCTTAGACGCGAATATTCGCAACCAAAACCAGCGCCGATTTTTGCGCGAAGAAGGCGTGATTATGGTGGCAACGGTGGCGTTTGGCATGGGTATCGATAAGCCCAACGTGCGCTTTGTGGCACATTTAGA
>JAYVRE010000153.1:0-2157 GCA_043776535.1 Methylotenera sp.
TAAAGTGAGTAAGAAACAGATTGAAATTAAGGCGATTTAATTGTCGAATATTGATAACAAAGAAGCCCAAAATCAAGTTGAATTGCGCCGTTTAGCTTGGCGTTGCAGGCGTGGCCTGTTAGAGCTAGATATTGTATTGCAGCGCTTTGTAGCGCAATATTATGAGGGTTTAAGTGTGGCAGAATTAAGTGCATTTGATACGATGTTAGCGCTACCCGATAACGATTTTTGGGCGTTGGTTTCTAGTGAAAATGCGCAGCCAATCAATCTAGAAACATTAGCGGTCATCAATAAAATTAAAGCTCTACAGCATTTGGTGGAAAACTAAATATGACAGAAACAAAACAAATATCTAATGCCAGCGGCCATAAAGCAGGTGGCCATAACTCAGGTGCTTTAGGCGACTATTGGCCTGGTATTCAGCTGTATTATCCGCCTGTAAAGTACGCGCCCAGCTTGGGCATTTATGAGGATGAAGCACAAGCAGCTGCACGTATGAAAAAACATGCGCACAACACTATTGCGCATACGCTGGTTTTTGACTTGGAAGACGGTTGCCGTCAAAAAGAAATGAGCCGCAATTTACTCCGCCACGAGCTGCCAGAGCTGCGTAAAGTAAATGAGCGCGTTACCATTGCCATTCGCTGTAACTCATTTCGCACAGAAGAGTATGAGCAAGACATGCAGCTGGTGCGCGATATGGGCGAATATATCGACGTTGTGATGTTGGCCAAAGCAGGTGAGGTTTATGGCGCAGCTGAAGTGCGCGATTTATCGAGCTTTTTGCTGAATATTAACCAGAACATCACCATTCAGCCGATTATTGAGCACCCGAAATCGCTCAAAATTGCGCCCGAACTTATGCAATACAACACAGTAAAACACGTGGTATTCGGCATTCACGATTTCTCAAAAGCCATGGGCATTCACATCACGCCCGAGGGCTGGATTGAAGAGTTGCAGTTTTACATGAACACCCTGATGTTTGAGGCGCGGATTGCGGGCAAGGGCGTGATTGGCGGTGTTGAGACGCTAATTGGCGCTAATATCATGCCCGAAAAATATGTAGAGCCGCAAGATGTACGCCGCTGGCTAGATTTACATGGCGATGATGAATCGCGCATTGTGTATAAACACGCCTGCCAAGAAGCTGCAATGGGGCTTACAGGTAAGCAGGTGATTCACCCAGGTCATATTCATTTGTGCAAAACCGCCTATACACCATCGCCAACCGACGTAAATCAAAAGGTGCGTATTTTAAAAGCCGCCATTGAAGCTGATGCTTTGCACGGCGGCGCAATTAAGTTTGAAGGCGAAATGCTAGACCCACCCATGTTTGGCAAGGCGCTACAAACCTTGCTGCGCGCCCATGCACTGCGTGCGCTTAAAACATCGGATATGGAATTTGCAGTGCATGTGTTGGAGCAGCTGCCAGAGCAAGTGGTAAGACAAAATTGGCCGTATGGGGTTTTACTGTGAAATTCCATTTTTCGTGCGAATCGCTGCGTTGCACGCATTTAATTTTTTCGGATGGCTAAGTTCGTAGTTCCGTCATTCCCGCGTAAGCGGGAATCCACTTTTGCTTGACGAAGTTTGTGAAAACCATTAAAGAAACGATAGAAGTGATATGACACAAAAGTTTAAAAATTTCCCAGAATGGGTTTGGAACATTCCCGCCTACTTCAATATCGGCGTAGCTTGCAGCGATAAGCACCTAGGCACAGCACAGGCTGATAACATCGCCATGATTGTCGAAGATGACGTGCGAGGTGCGGCACAAATCACGTTTACCGAGCTGGCGCACAAAACTGACCAATTTGCGCAATTGCTGCGCAATTTAAAAGTAAAAGTTGGCGACCGCGTGTTGATTCGTTTGCCCAACAGTTTAGATTACCCCATTGCGTTTTTAGGCGCTATGAAAATGGGCGCAATTGCGGTGCCTACTTCAACGCTATTAACCGCCGAAGAAGTGGTGTATCTAGCCAAAGATTCAGGCGCAAGCGTGTTGGTGACTGATGCAAAAGCTTGGGTGGCGATGGAAGAGCAGTTGGTAGAAGGCATGCCCGACATGCCGAATTTATCGCATATTTTATTATCGCAAACCACGCACACACAACCGCACGGCTGCTTAAATGTGTTGAGTTTAGAGAACTCACT